>NZ_CAXBDC010000028.1:0-45205 GCF_963974195.1 uncultured Nisaea sp. | reverse complement strand
CCGCCAGGTCATCTACGAACAAGGCAAAACGTCGAAAAACAGCTTAACCTCCACAATGCAAAACAATCACACCCATGGCGCGGGGTGGAGCAGCCCGGTAGCTCGTCAGGCTCATAACCTGAAGGTCGCAGGTTCAAATCCTGCCCCCGCAACCAAATCAACCACGCAATATCAACGGCTTACGCATATCCAGCGTGAGCCGTTTTTGATTCCGGAATGCCTTTTTAGAACAAAAAACGTGCGCGCAGATCAGTGCTCAAACTCGCATGCTTCATGGGTAAAGGATATCTGCTGGGGGCGGGAATTTTACCCGGATCTTCACACGCATTGTCGAGGTTGACCGCTCGGGGCGAGTTCCCTATTTTTCGCGCGCGTCGTTCAGTCGGTACAGCAGCTAGATTGTAATCAGCGGGGTCCGAGGTTCGAGTGCTTTCGCGCTCAGCACGCAGTCCCAATCCCGGCTCGCCTTTTCATGAGCTAACTGCTAGATCCATGAACATGCCAGTATCTTCCGTCACAGTGAATGCCGCCGCAGTCAAGGCTCCGTCTTTTATCGGCTCTGCGCTTGGACCCTATATCGTGGTCTGGCGCAATCCGTTGCTGCTGATTCGCATGGTTGGCCGCGAGGTGGCGTCGAAATATACCGGCTCGTTCGCCGGGTTGTTCTGGGCGGTATTGACGCCCTTGCTGATGCTCGCGGTTTTCACGTTTCTGTTCGGGACGATGTTCTCGCCGAAGGCGGCAAGGATTGATGCGACGACGGACCTTACGACCTTCGCGAAGTTTCTGTTCGCTGGTCTGGTCCTGCACGGTTTTCTGGCCGAAGTGATCACCCGGGCGCCGAACGTGGTGCTGGGCAATCCCAATCTCATCAAAAAATTCGTTTTGGCGACAGAACTGCTGCCTTTGGCGTCGGTGATCAGCGCCGCGACGACGGCATCGATCGGCCTTCTGGTTATGCTCGTCGTCCATGTGGCGACATCGGGGACCCTGCCCCTGACCGCGCTGTTGGCGCCTCTGGTCCTGCTGCCCTTCGTGATCATGATGGCCGGGGTTGCATGGTTTCTTTCGGCTGTTGGCGTGTTCCTGCGTGACATCGGGCATGTGACCGGATTGATGGCAACTGTGCTGTTGTTCCTCGGGCCGGTTTTTTACAAGATCGAAACCTTACCGGAGGTGATGCGTGACGTGGTTTATCTCAATCCTTTGACCGTTCCGATTTTGGGGTTACGGCGCGTTCTGCTGGACGGAATGCCCCCGGAGTGGCTGGGTTTGACGATTTATAGTGGTGCCGCATTCATTGTTGCCTGGATCGGTTTTTACGTCTTCGTCCGGTGCAAGAGGACTTTCGCGGATGTCATCTGACGGGGCTCTTTTGCCCGACGACGTGGTGATCCGGGTCGAGGATCTCGACAAGGTTTACCGTACCTTCACGACCCCGATTGACCGGCTCAAGCAATGGGCGCTGGGCGGCAAGCGCCAGTATTATCAGGAATCATGGGCTCTCAAGGATATCTCCTTCGATATCCGGCGCGGAGAAGCCGTGGGGCTGGTGGGACGGAACGGAGCGGGAAAGTCCACGCTTCTGCAGGTTCTGGCCGGTACGTTGCGCCCCAGCAGGGGCCAGGCGCTGGTACGCGGGCGGGTTTCCGCCCTGCTGGAACTCGGCGCCGGGTTCAATGGCGACTTCAGCGGCCGTGATAATCTTTATATGAACGCCGCTATTCTCGGCCTCTCTCGCGATGAGATTGATGAGCGTATGGATGCGGTCATCGATTTTGCCGATATTGGCGATTATATCGATATGCCCGTCCGGACCTATTCAAGCGGGATGTATGTTCGCCTGGCCTTCTCTCTCGCCATCAGCGTTCAGCCTGACATCCTCATTGTGGATGAGGCACTGTCGGTCGGGGACGAGGGTTTTCAGAACAAGTGTTTCGCGCGGATACGGGACTTCCAGGAAGCCGGCGGCACCTTGTTCTTCGTCTCGCACAGCCCGCAGGCGGTGATTCAGTTTTGCCGGCGTGCGCTCCTGATTGATGACGGCGGAGTGCTGCTTGATGGCGAGCCGAAATCGGTGATCGACCAGTTTCATCGCCTGGTCTTCGCACCGGCGGAAAGCCGCCGCGAAATCATTCGCGATATCCGCTCGGGCGGCGCCTCCAGTGGCGCCATTGAAGATGATACCGGCACTGGATCAGGAATGGCGCCTGAGACCGCAGTCGGCGAAAGCCATGATGTCAATCTGACGGCCAAGGGCCGGACGGAGTTGCCGGAGAATGGTGCCCGGATCCTGAATCCCCGGATCGAAACTCTGGAAGGGGTGCCGGTCAATACCCTGATCCGGGGAAATCAGTACCGGTTTTGCTTCGATGTCGAGTTTCTCGCCGACGCCTGGCAGGTGCTGTTTCAGATGATGATCCGGACCCATGCCGGATATCCGCTGGGCGGCAGCCGGTCTGCGCGGCCGTCGGAGCTGACGCTGAGCGTGACCGAAGGGGAGCGCGCGACGGCATCCTTCACTTTTACGTGCCGTCTGTTTTCCGCATCCCACTATACGATCAGTTGTGGGGTGATGGGACGCGCGAACAGCGAATTCGGGTTCCTGCACCGCATCATCGATTCCGTCATGTTCCGCGTGCAGGCCGATCCGGACCTGATGCCCCAGGGACTGGTCGATTTTGAACTCGACCCGGATATATCCTTCTCTACAAACCGTGACGATAACCTGAGCACGAGCGAACCATGACCCGACCTAGCGCGACATTACTGCCGACCGGGATTGGCCAGACGCTTGCCTGCATGCTTGGGCGGGGCGTTATGGCGGAGCCCGTGATCATCTGTGCGACCGGGGGATCTGGAACCCGGGCAATGCGGGTTATTCTGGAACGGGCCGGAGTCTTCATGGGCGATGGTGACGCCGTCAACAATGTTGGCGACGCGATGCCTTTCGAACAGTGTCTCGATGATTACATCAACGCGGTGATGACGGAGACACGCAGTCTGGATTACCGGCTGGACTCGCTGTCTGACGGACTGCGTAAGCGGGTTGTCGGAGATTTCAGCAGCTGTGTGCGTCACTGGCTTGCCGGGCGACCGAGGGCTGCGGCGCGATGGGGCTGGAAGAACCCGCGCGCCATGTATGTGCTGCCTGTCATCCGCGCCATATTCCCAAAAATGCGCGTCATTCACATGGTGCGTGACGGCCGTGACATGGCCGTGTCCACCAACCAGTGGCAATTCATCAAGCATTACGAGGCGGTGCTTGGCAGGGAGAGGGTTGGCGACGACGACCCGATTGAATCATGCCGGCTCTGGAGCAAGGCGAACCTGGACGCCGCGCGCTGGGCGGAGCGCGAGCTTCCCGGCCGGTATCTGCGGGTACGTCTGGAAGATCTGGCGCAGCGGCCCTGGGATGTGGGCCGCGAGGTTCTGGCCTTTCTGGATCTTGACCAGAGACAGCTGGACCATGCCATCGGCGAGATCGCCGAGCCTCCGAGCCTTTTCCGCTGGCGGCGGATCATCCCCGAAGACGTGCTTGAAACCATCCAGAACGAGAACCACGCAGCGCTTGAGGCATTTGGGTATTTGGCGGATGGGATGAGCGAGCGCGCGCCCTCCAGAGTACCAGCCGCCCCATGACGGACGGAACGGCGCCGGCCCGCCGAGCCTTGATCGTGCTGGGTATGCATCGCAGTGGAACTTCCGCGCTGAGTGGGACCCTCTGGCGTCTGGGGCTGGATCTCGGATCCAATTTGATGCCGCCTGAGGAAGGCTCCAATTCACTCGGTTTCTACGAGCACAACAGTATCGTGCCGATCCATGAAATCCTGTTGCGCGCCATGGGCTCGCACTGGAGCAGCACAGATCCGTTTCCGGAAAACTGGTTGGAGAGTGCCGCGGCGGATGAGGCGCGGGCTTCTATTCGTGCTGTGCTGGACCACGACTTTCCGCGCGGAACGTCCAGCGATTGGGGGCTTAAGGACCCGCGGCTATGCCGGTTTGTTCGACTCTGGCGTCCGCTTCTGGATGACGTTGAACCCTGTTTCATTCTGGTGCGCCGGGATCCGGCTGAGGTTGCCGCGTCCCTGAACACGCGTGACGGTATGGCTCTGGAAGACGCGGCATGGCTCTGGTGGCGTTATATGTCGGAAGCGGAACGCGACACGCGTGGGGCGCATCGCATCTTCGTGGATTATGACCAGCTGCTGAGCGATTGGCGGGGGCTGATTGAACGGATAGGCGCGGCATTCATGCTGCCGGGTATGTCAGCTCTGGCTCTTGATCAGAACGGACCGGGGGCACAGGAGGTCGACCGGTATCTGGATCCGGCGGAACGGCATCACCGTGCCCGTACCATGCGCGACCACACCGGACTGCCGGAGAAGGTCGCATCCTTTGACGCGATTTTCCGGGCGGCGGTCCAGGGGAATGCCGGGGAGATGGACGAAGCCTTCGCTGAGTTGGATCACGACGCTAAAGCATAGTGACGAGCGGCCCCGTTAGCGCTGTCACTGCCCGCGAAGTGTGAGAAGGATAGGAGGTGGGGGTTGGTTGACAAAATTTTATCGTTCTGTCACTACCCGGCGGCTAACCTTCTTTTTTTATTACTTTCGTGGACCCGAGCGTGGCCCTTTCAGTAGTGATCCCGACCTATAACCCGCGTCGGTCGCTGGCCGACCTGCTCGATAAATGCATGGAGCACGCGGGAGGGATCGAGCTGGAATTCGTCGTGGTAAACGACGGCTCGACGAACGATGCCGCCGATCAGCTTGAAAAATGCGCCGAGCGTTTCGACAACCTGGTCTGGACAACGATCGAAAACAGCGGTGCCGGCGTGGCCCGGAATGTCGGTGCCGACATGGCGCGGCACGATGTTTTGTTGTTCCTGGGCGATGATATCACGCCGGTCAATGACGATTTCTTCCGCGCTCACGCCGAGTTGCACGAGCGGATGCCGGGCGACAATGTCGCGGTTCTCGGCAAGGTCGTCTGGCCGTCGCCAGATGACTTCGACGTGTCTTTCGTGATGAGCCATATCCAGGGCGGCGGCGGCGAGCAATTCGGGTATGCGCATATCCCACCCTATACCGAACTCGACTGGCGGTTTTTCTATACCGCGAACATCTCGGTCAAGAAGTCGGTCGCGAAGAGCTGGGCGAAAGACGGTTTCAGCGCTTCTTTCCAGACTTATGGGTATGAGGATATCGAGTTCGCGTACCGGCTGTTCAACCGGTCACAGGGCCTTACGATCATCTACGCGCCGCTTTCGGTGGGCACGCATCATCACAAATATGACGTCGCAGGGTTCCTGCGCCGCCAGGTCAGCGCCGGTAACGCGGCGCGGGAATTCGTGCGCATTCACCCTGACGTGGCGGCCATGGTGGCGCCCGAGCGGGTTTCACAGGCTCTGAGTGAACCGATCCTGCCGGAAGAAGATCTCAAGATCCCCGATCAACTGTTGTTGATCGAAGGGCTGAAGGCCTGGATTCGTTTGCTTGAGGGAAGCGGCCGGATGGGCAGCGAGCATTGGCATGCGGCGGCATTGTCGGCCATGTTCCGGTTGGCCTATGCGCAAGGCTATATCCTGGCCGAGACCGATCCTGAGGCCAATCTAGGCGCCGCTTATGACGTGGCGCTTACCCGGTTCCGCGATGACATGAACCGGACCGCCTTCATCGAATTCACCGGCTCACTCATTCCGCCCGGTCAGCTTTATCCGGACGGGAACTCCGGACTGCCGCAGTTGATGGGAAGAGGGCGCCTCATGTCGTCACTGCGCCTCTGGGCAACGCGCCGCCCCTTCGTGGTTTCAGTCTACCGTATGCTTCGGCGCGCGGTTGGTGGCTGAACTGGAGAGCGCGGAGTGTTTAGTGTTCTAATTCCCGTCTACAACCATCAGGACTATGTCGCTGACGCGGTTCAGTCGGCCCTGGCCAGCCCGCTGGTTCATGAGGTTTTGCTGGCGGATGACGGATCCAGTGACGAAAGCCGCTCTGTGATCGCGAGGCTCGCGGCAGAGCGCTCGGGACGGGTCAGGGATCTTACACCGCCCGAAGGCGGTAATATTGGCGCGCATGCGCGGTTGAACCAGTTGGCGGAAGCGGCCGGTCAGCCCTGGCTCGCAGTGCTTAACTCCGATGATATCTTCGTACCGGCTCGTTTCGAGGCGGTACAGATGGCGGTAAACCGGACGCGGTATGATTTCGTAACCGGGCATATCGCGCTTATGGACGATGGCGGTGCCCCTCTTGGTATCAAGCGGGGGCCGTTATCTCCGGAATTTCCGTTTCCCCGGGAGATGAAGGTTCGCGATCATCTTGCGGAACATGATCTTCTGCCAATACTGGCCAACCAGAACTTCATCGCGACCACGAGCAATATGCTGTTCAGCAAGCGGCTGTATCAAAAGATCGGCGGTTTCCGCGACTATCGCTATGTGCATGACTGGGACTTCGCGTTGCGGGCCGCATTGCTCGGCAATGTATTGTTCCTTCCGCAAATTCTGGTCCGGTACCGGACACATGCCTCCAACACGATCAAGGAGGATGGCAGTGCTGTCACCACCGAGGTCCGTCGTCTGTTCAAGAAGATCGCCGGAGAATACGCCGAGTCATTTTCGATGACGGATGTGAAGGCTGGCCTGGCCGGTAATCGTTATCTCCGTGAAGAGGGCGTGTGATCATGGCTATTCGCGCCGCGCAGCCGCTTCTGGGGAAAAGCTGTCTTGTCCTCGGGGCCGGCGGGTTTATCGGGTGGAATCTCGTTCATCGGCTTCGCGACGATGGTGCGGCTGTGATTGCGTTCGATATGCGGCCGGCGCCAGACGGATGCCCTGGAGATGTGGAGTGGGTCGAGGCGGGACTTGATGACCATGAATGCCTGTCGGCTCTGGTAAGGCGGGCGGATACGGTTTTCCATCTCGCATCATCCTCGACACCCTCCTCGGCGAACGCGGATCCCGCAGGGGATGTGGGCAATTCCATTCTGCCGGCCCTGGCCCTGCTCGATATGTTGGCCGAGTCAGATGCGCGTCTGGTTTTTGTTTCTTCGGGCGGCACTGTGTATGGCCCGGACGTTCCGGTCCCGACGCCTGAAACCGCGCCGACAGATCCGATCAACGCCTATGGCGTCAGTAAGCTCGCAATAGAAAAATACATTGCGATCAGCCGTCGTCAGCGTGGTCTGGACGCGATCATTCTCAGGGTGGCCAATCCCTATGGTCCACATCAGAATCCTTTGCGGGGACAAGGCGCTATCGCTGCATTTTTGCATCGCGCGCTGACTGGTGAGGTGATCGAGATTTGGGGGACGGGGGAGGTGATTCGCGATTATATCTATATCGGGGACCTGACCGCCGCGCTCTCCGCATCAGCGATTTACGATGGCCCGCACGGGCTTTTCAATATCGGTGGCGGCAGCGGATTGAGCCTGAACGACATCATTTCCAAAATTGAACCCCTGTTCGATACGCCGCTCCAGGTTGAACGCAAACCGGGCCGGCCTCTCGATGTCCCGGCCAGTATCCTTGATATTTCGCGTGCCCTGGAGCATCTGGGCTGGCGTCCGGAGACCCGGATCGAAACGGGCCTTTCCCAAACGCTCGACTGGTTGCGGGGGGTGATCGCCCCGCGTTCCTGAGCTCGCGCCGGGGTTTGGATCCGATGCGGTGCGGCCGGCTTCTCTCCGCTGATTTCGGTGCGCCCCGGAGTTTGATATAAACTAGGCTCAAAATGGGGGGCAGAATATCATGGCGGCTGAAGTCTTCGCGGTACACGGGGTAGCAGCAACGGAAGCCGGAACGGCAAAGGCCGATGCGCTGATAGCACTCTGTGACGATGCGATGCCGTCGGACAGGCGGTCATGGTTGGTTTTTGCAGACGGGATTGATGCCGCCGCCGTCGCGCATATCGACAAAATTATTTCATTCTCGCCATCAACCATTGCCGAAATCGGCCCGGAAAAAATCGTGACGGCGCCGCTCGATGGCCCGGCGCTGGCCCTGTTCGAGCCCCTGCCGGAAGCTCCGACGCGGGCCTTGTCCTCGGTATTGATCGATGCAACGGGGGATGAGCCCTGGATGCGGAGGCTGGTCGAGCAGTTGCTCGGGAAATACACATTGACCGCAGCCTCCCGAAACCAGGAAGACCTTGCCGGGATGCTCCGCAACGATGCTGTGTGGTCGTTGGTGGCATCGCGACGCGTGGACTGGGTTGATCTTATCAGTAGGCATGATCTCGTCATCACCGCTGATCCGTTCACGGCGGCGCTCGCGAACGGGATCCTGAAGCCTGCATTATTGATTGACCATGATCCGGTTGAGGGGCTTCCGGCCTGCTTTGCCGCGGAGTTGGACGGTATTGCGGATCAGCTCTCCCGTCTGGACATGGTGGCGGCCGGGGCAGATCTTTTGAATGCCAAACGCCGGGCTCACGGGCGCGCCCTTGATGACATGCGCGGCGCGCTTGGCGGGAGCGGCGCATGACGCCGATATTCGACCGGTTCTCCCGGCATGGAGAAGATCCGGACCCGGGAGCCATATCGGGAATTCATAGCGGAAATATCGGCGATATCATTTACGCACTGCCGACGGTTCGTGCGCTCGGCATTACCCATATGATGCTGAACGTTTGCGAGGATCCCGGTGCCGGCGGTCGAATTCTCACGGAGGCAATGGCGAAATCCCTGGTTTCCCTGTTGCTGGAGCAACCGACCATCAAAACGGTGGATATTGTCGGCGTGCCGGTCCGCTTGGGGGCGGGGTACGGGTATCAGGCGAAAGTGTCCACGCTGGTCAAGGGGCTGCCACTTGAGCACATTGCTCCTGCGACATTGGGTGTGGATTATATTCTGGACCAGTTCCGGTTGCAGCCTCTGGAGCGACGGCACCTGGTTCATGCGCACGCAATGGCTTTTGGAGCCCGCGTCGATCCTGCACGTGCCTGGATAGAGCAATCGGTGTCAGCAACACCGGGTAAGGGGATCGCGGTCTCCGTCACACCGCGTTATCGGAACCGTCCGAACGAGCGGCTTGCGGAAATCCTGGATGGCTTTGGTCCGGTGACCCTGATCGGTTTCAGCAAGGAGTTGCCAAACTATTTTGGTATCGAAGGGGAGTTGCGGGAATTCTCGGACGCCCGGGAGCTGTCCACTTTTCTCGCTGGCTGTTCAGCTTTCGTGGGCGTCCCCTCGTTTCCCGCCGCGATCGCGGAAGCGATGAAAATACCGCGGCTGATCGATCTTGCCGATGATCTCGTCAATGTGTTCCCCGTTGGTCCGAACGGATGGGCGATGCCGGAGGCGACGGAAGGTGCACGCCACCTGCTTGCCGGTCTTTTGCGCGAACCGGAAACGATCGCCAATCGGGTTAAGCCCGCCGTCCAAATTGCTCCCCCTGAGCCCAGGACATCCTGCCGGTTCACGCTGGAGTGGGAACAGGCGGGGGCGGTGATCGGCGGCACGCATCGGGTGAGAGCTGAGGCTACATTGGGCCGGGCGCCGGTCCGCGTCCATATCGAGGTGCCGCGTCTGGTTGATACTCCCGCTGCTTTTGAGCTGGTGATGGAGGCGCGCGCCGGCGCGCTTGAGATTTCCAATCTCAGATGCGTGGAAAGGGGGGCTACATTGTGGACCGCGCGGGAGGCGGGCGCCATGACCATGGTCGATGACAACAACGTGTCGGCGCCGCCCGGAATCTTGCGCTGGCTACGGGAGAATGACAGCCCGAACCGCGTTCGGATAAATGTGCCTGAGACCATTCGGGATCGGGTCAGGGAGGGGCATGTTAGTTTCGTATTCGATTTCCGGATGCCGCAGATATCTGAGGCTGGGCAATGGGCCGCGCGCACGATCGTCGGGTTGAGAGACGCCCTGTCGCGGGAACGGGCCGGAACTGAGCGTCTGCAGAAAGAGTTGTCGTCCGCCCGGCAGGAGCTGTCGGATTCCGACGACAGGCTGGCAAATGTCTATCGATCGACCTCATGGAAAGTAACAGCTCCGCTCCGCAGGGTGACGGGGTTATTGAAGCCGAAACAGGGCAAAGTGCGTCATGACAAATAAAACGGCGGCCGGGCTGAACCGCACGGCGGTCTTCACCAGCATTGTCGCGAATTATTTACCCAAAGCGCGCGTTCTCGCCAAATCGGTCAAGCGCCAGCACCCTGAATGCTGGTTTGTCGCCGTGGTCTCGGAGCCATGGCCGGATGATTTGGATCTTTCGGAAGAGCCTTTCGATGAGGTTATTGGTCCTGCGGAGCTCATGGAGTCCGGGCTGGCCCCGGGACGGTTCGAAGCCTGGGTGTTCTCACACTCGATTGTCGAGGCGTCGACGGCGGTGAAGGGAACGGCTCTGAAGCGCCTTCTCGCCGATCCGCGCCATGACAAGGTCATCTTCCTTGATCCCGATGTTGCTGTATTTGGAGATCTCTCTCCTATCGCGGCGCGCCTGGAAGAGCGACCGATCCTGTTAACGCCGCATGACCTGACGCCAATCCGCACCGGAGACAGCGGGGGTGATTATCTTCAGGCGATCCGCGATCACGAAATCATCCTGCTGCGCCATGGCGTCTATAATTTTGGTTTCTTTGCCGTCGCCGACCAGCCGGAGGGGCGCCGCTTTGCTGAATGGTGGGCCGACCGGCTGACCCATTTCTGTATCGACGAGGTTTCCGAAGGGCTTTTTACGGATCAGCGGTGGGGCGATCTTGTTCCCGTGTTCTTCCCCGATACCGAAATACTGACGGACCCGGGCTACAACGTGGCTGCCTGGAACCTGATCCACCGTAAAGTGTCCGGTTCCGTGGAGAATGGCCTCGAGGTGAATGGAACCCCCTTGCGGTTTTATCACTTCACCGGTTTTGACTCTGGGGCGCACACGACCGTCAACAAGGCCTATGGCTCGAGCCAAACTGCGGTTGCTCCCTTGCTGGACTGGTACGAGGAGGCTTGCAGGGCTGAAGGACAGGAAACCGAAGGCCGCCGAGTCTGGGCCTATGCCTGCTATCTGGACGGAACGCCGATCACCATGGCCGAGCGCCGTTTCTTCAGACATCATCCCGATGTCGAAGCGACCTTCCAAAATCCGTTCCAGGTTGCTCCCGATCCGTCCTTCAAGGACTGGTATCGGGATCATGTCGGCGCGCCGTGAGTGCAGGAATTATGATGTTCAAACGGCTTATTGCCAGGATTTTGCTGTCACTGCCGGGCGGTGATCGCATGCTTTCGACATTGCGGGCGCTGGTGCGCGGAGCGCCAATGACACCGGCTCCAACCGATCATGACGAGCAGGTCCCCTTCGCCGTTGTCCTGCCCGGATCAACCGATCCAACGGGCGATTATGACGGTTTCACGATTATCGATGAAGCTGCACTCGTCACCTTCTCGGGGGGGCTGGTTTATGCGCCGGACCCGAATGCACCACGCCTCGGTGCGGCTCATCTCAGAAACATGACGCTCGCGGCGGAAGTGAACGGCCTTGATATCGTGCTTGCGTCTCACGGGCTGGAGGAGCCGCCCGCGATGCGGTGCCTTTCCGGGCCTAATCATTCGCTGCGCCGGTATGGAGCCACACCCGGTCCGATGACGGGGCGAGTCTTGCGCTTGTTGCCCGAGCCGGGCGAGGGGGTGGGGAGCACGACCCTCGACGCATTGTTCCCGGAACAAGCGGTGACGCATCCGGCCGGGACAATCGCAGAATTTCGTGTCGGCAATGCTTCGCCGAAAGCAGCCTATTCGGGTGCCTGGAGTCCGACGCCGCTGACAGACGATCGTCCTGTCGTGCTTGTCCTGCCGATCTTTCTCGCGGTCGGCGGCGTTGAGCGCAATACAATCGAGATCATCCGCGCGCTTCGCGACAAGTATCATTTCGTGGTCGTGACCACCGAACGTCTGCACAAGGATCAAGGCAGTCTGCATCATCAGATGTCGACGGTTGCCGAGGTGATCTACGATCTCGCCGAGATTGCGGAAAACCATCACCATATGCAGCTGCTACAAAAGCTGAAGGAGGGTTACCGGCCCGATCTCGTCTGGATCTGTAACGGCTCGCCATGGCTTGCCGACAATGCCAGGACGCTGCGTGCGCTGTTCAGTGACGTGCCCATCGTCGACCAGCAGGTTTATGACACGAATGAAGGCTGGATCCAGCGATACGGTGAAGCGGGCATCCAGTCCTTCGATCGCTTTATCGCGATCAACAGCCGTATTCGCGATGTCTTTACCGACAGACTGGGCATGGCGGCCGGGAGTATCGATCTTATCTACTCGGCAATCGATGCGCCGCGCTTCGACAGACCGGAGCCAAGCGCGGAGGAGAGAGCGGCACTCGCTGGGGCACACGGTCTTCCCGCCGACCGTCCGTGCTTTGCTTTCATTGGCCGGCTTGTGGAGCAGAAGAACCCGCTTGCGTTTCTTACGCTCGCGGCAGAGTCCGCCAAAGCTGGAAAGAGTGATCATTTCGTTCTTGTGGGCGACGGCGTGCTTGGGCCGGACTGCGATGCCTTCATTCGTGAGAAGGGCCTCGCGAACGTGACGCGCATCCCGTTCTGTGACGATCTGACCCGTCTCTATCCCGTCCTTGCCGGCCTCATCGTGAGTTCACACTATGAGGGATTACCGATCGCGATGCTGGAAGCTATGGCGATGGGGGTGCCGGTCTACGCGACGGATGTCGGTGATATCGGCCCGGTTCTTGACGATTATCACACTGGCTTCGTATCGAGCGATATCGCCGGTGGTGCGGAATTTGGTGCCGGATTTCTGAAATGGCGTGACCAGCTCCCGGCGTTCACCGTGGCGGCACGCGATGCCGCACCACGCATGCGCGCAAGGTTCGGCGTTGCCGCAATCGCCAGAAACTACGAGGAGTGCTGGGAAAGCGCCTGGCGCGAACGGCGGCAGGGGTAGGACCAGCGAGCCTTACCGGTCCGGCACGTCGATTTCCACGGGCTCAGTGGTTGCCCAATCAAGCAGGCCGACCTTGCACATCCATACAAGATGCCGGGCCAGGAACTCATGCGGCACCTGGCCGACGGCCGCGACCAGCTCCATCAAGGATATCTCGCCGCGTTCGGTGACCAGAGTGCGGATACGGTCGGTGGCTTCGGGGGGCAAGCGCCAGATACCGGTGAGGTTGTTCAGCGCTGTATTGTGATGCGCCAGACTCTCCGTTACCGCAGCCGGCGGTGCCGGGCGGAACAGGATATCTCCGTCCAACCGGGTACTGGCGAAGCTGGCGAACGCGCCGAACGGGTCGTTTCGGACCGGGTTGGCCCGGGGGGCGCCGTCGGCCTCGTAGGCTGACGCAGACTGGCGGATGGCTCTCAGCTCTTCGAACAATGCCGCATACTGGGCAATCACCACCGGCCAGTCGAAGGTCTGGCGCGCGTGCACGGCTGCAGCCGCGCCCATTCGTGCAGCCAGTGCCGTGTCCGTCGCCAGGGCGGTCAGGGCATCCGCGGCTGCCCGGACATTGACCGCCACATGGGCGGCAACCTGGGCGACGTAGATCTGGTAGTTGTCCATGCCGAGAGCATGGCGTTGCGCCATCTGTCTGCCGGTCCCGCCCGGCGCCATCATGGTGGGGATGCGGAAGCCGGTGACGCCGTGACGTACCGTTGCCCGGTAGCCGTCCCAGTCGCTGACGACCACTGGCAGGCCGGCGGCCATCGCCTCGATCGGGGTGATCCCGAACGTCTCCTGGATATTGTCGACCAGCGAGACGAAGACATCCGACGCTGCCCAGATCCGTTCGAGCACGCCGCTGTCGTTTCCGTCGAGGAAACGCACTTTTACTGATGGGGCATACAGAGTTGCCGCAGCCTCCCAGTGACCGCGTCCCTGGTCGCCATCGGGGAACCATCCTGCCATCAGGAATTCAACGGCCCGGCCAGTGCGCCGCGCGGTCTCCTCGGCGGCGGCGAACATGGCTTGGGGATAAGCCTTTTCAAAGAACGAGAGGCGTCCGACCCAAAGCAGGGCGAAGGCGTCTTCGGCGACGCCAAAATACTCCCGCGCCTCGCGGCGCCGGCTTGCTTCGCCGCGAGCGGCGAAGGCAGCGGCGTCTATCCCCAGCGGGATCACGGGCAGGTGTGGCAGTGGCAATTGTCGCTGCGCACCGGGGCCGGCGAAGCGCGCCGTCATATAGTCGCTTGTTTCTTCCAGCAGTGTGCGTAGGTGACGTTCAACCGCCGGTGATGTGCATATCAGGGCATCCCATGGCTCTACCGGGCTTGTCACGGCTTCGGCCGTATAGGCCCGCATTGCCTGGGGCGCGAGAGAATGGACCAGCCCAACAAGGCTGTAGGCCCGTTCGTTGGTCTGACGCCGCTGCCACGCCAGGTCCCCGATTTTTGCCTGGCCACGGAACAAGGTGCCGCGAGCAGAGATCGCCCGGTGATTCAGAATGGAGGTCGAAAGGATCGGTTTTGGCGCCGGCCCACCGTCAAACAGGTTTGACGCCAGTTTCACATCGTCGATTTTGTTGTGCACAAGGAACAGCTGATCGTCCCACGGGCCATGCTCTGCAAATGCCCTGAACAGTCCGCGATTTGCGATATCCTTGCCGAATGGATTGGTCTGTTGCCGCATCGGGTTGTCGCCGATGTAGATGGCGCAGCCGCCCGCCATAAGCTGTTTCCCGGTTTTTGTAGATGCAGGGCGAAGAAGGTTAGGTGTTTGATATAGTTCCCTAACGCTGGTCCGTAAAGCGTGGCCGGTCTCGATGGAATAGCAGACCGGGAACAAAATACGGCCCTTACGCTCTCTTCTTGCAGAGCAGCACGATCATCAATATCGGCCCGCCAATCAGTGCGCTCAAAAGCCCGGCGGGGAGTTGCCAGGGGAAATAGATGGTTCGGCCGAGGAAATCCGCCGCCACCATTAGCGTTGAGCCGATCAGTGCCGCGCCGATGATTTGTGGCAGGCATCGTTGCAAGCCTGCCTGCCGGGCGATCTGCGGGGCGATGAGGCCGATGAAGCTGAGGGCGCCGACGCCGAGAGACGCGACCGCTGTCAGCAGTCCGGCGAGTGTGAGTGCGAGGAGCTGAATGCGTTCCACCCTTGCACCGGTCGCGCGCGCGAGGACGCTGCCCACGGAAAGCAGCTCCAGCTGGCGGGCCAGTAGCGGCAGAAAGGGCAGTGTCAGCACAGCCGCCCCCACCAGCGCGGCGGCACTCGTCATATCGGCTTTGTAGGTGGATCCCGCCATCCAGCCGAGCAGGATGAGCGCGCGCGGATCGCCTGTCGCGGTCACAACCGAGAGCAGTGCGAACAGGAAAGTGGCAAGCGCCACGCCCGCCATGAGGGCCCTGTTGCCCGACAGCGCGGACTTGCGGATGCTGAAAATCAGCAGGCCGAGGGCCGAGAGGGCACCGATCGCGGCGCCGGAGGTGAGCGCGAGATGGCCGGGCGCGGCGGCACAGAGCAGAACGACAAGCAGCCCCATGCCAGCGCCAGCATTAACACCGAGAACTTCCGGGCTGGCCATCGGGTTGCGCAGCAGTCTTTGCAGAATGACACCGGCAATGGCCAGCAATGCGCCCGCGGTGCCGGCGGCAACCGAACGCGGCAGGCGCCAGATCAGCAACCGGTCCAGCATTTCCCCGGTATCCAGCACCCACTGTCCGCTCCCGTCCCGCCCGATGACTGTTGCGCCCAGGAACAGGCCGAGCAGCAGAATGCTGACGGGAACCACGACACGGAGGAGAGGGCGCCGGGCCAGGGTGAGGGCTGTTGCGCCCATAACCGATGCCGGCGCGGCCGGCAGCTTCCGGATCAGCAGGAAAAGCACGGGTGCCCCGAGCACGGCGGTCACGGCGCCTGCGGGAAGGAACATTCCCGTGGCCTTGCTCGGGAGCTGGAGGGATTGGTCTGTTGTCGTCAGCAGGCAGGCGCCGACCAGGGGGGCCAGGAACAGACGGCTGCGGAATGTCCGGGCTCCGATGGCCCGGGCGATGGCCGGTGCCGCGAGGCCGAGGAAGCCGATCACGCCAACCGCACTGACGGTGAAGGCAGTGAGGATGACCGCGAGAGCGAGCGCCGCCGCGCGGATCGTCGCAATGCGCAGGCCGAGGCCGCGCGCCGTCTCGTCCAGTTGCAAGGCCGTCATCGGCCGGACAAGCAGGCCCGCCGCAACCGCGCACATCGCGATGCGGGGGAGCAGATCCCAGAAGGGGCGCCAGTCCTGCTGGCTGAGAGAGCCGCTTCCCCAGATGAACAGACCGGAGAGCTGGTAATCGTTCAGCAGGATGAACGTGGACGACAAGGCGCTGAGGTAGAAGCCGACGATCAGGCCGGAAAGGACCACGGCGAGGGGACGGAAGGCGAATTTCCGCGACAGGAAGAAGACAATGCCCGAGGCAAAACCGGCGCCTGTCAGGGACACCAGATCCCGGCTCCAGCCGAGTAATGCGGGCATGAACAGGATGGCCAGCGCGATGGCCAGCCCGGCCCCGGCCTCAACGCCCAGGGTCGAGGGCGAGGCCAGAGGATTGCGCAGGACTTGCTGGAAGAGGGCGCCCGCCATGCCGAGTGCAATCCCGCAGAGGGGTGCCATTGCCAGACGCGGCAGCAGGCTGAATCGCATCAGCAGCGCGTCGATATCCCGCAGATCGGGCGTTCCCGTCAGGCGAACAAGGCCGAGATCCATCAGGCCCGGGCCAAGATTGATCGTGGCGGCGAATGCCGCCAGTGCCGCGAACAGCACGGCCCAGAGCATGGTCTGGCGGGACGTACTAGGCATGATCGCGCTCAAGCTTCAGGAGAAGCCGGGTCATGCGGGTTGCCGCGGGCAGGGTGCCGAAAGCCAGCACGTTCGGAAAGCGCCGCACCCTGCCTGCCTGGACGAAAGGAAGGTTCTGCCAGAGCGGGTTACCCGCGAGCAGGGCTTCGACATCCGGCGGCACGGGATCGAAGACCAGAACCCAGGCGTCGCCGATATCGACCAGACTCTCGATCCCGGCGGTGGCGAAACCCCAGCCGTTGATCGATCCCGGCCAGCCGTTCCGCAGATCGAGCCGGTCGAGCACATCCTGAATGATGCAGTTCGGACCATAGATCCGGACATGCCTTGTATCGATGAAATGCAGGAAAACCAGCGGATGCTTCCTCAGCCGCGAGAGCTTCGGACGTGTTGTCTCGAACAGATGTTCCGTCCCGGCGATCAGCTCTTCGGCGGCGGCTTCCCGTCCGGACAGCGCGCCCAGCCTGCGCGTCGCGGCCAGAATGTTGGGATAGGGCGAGGTGCCGAGCGCGTGGATCGGGAAGGACAGGACCGGTGCAATGCGTTCGAGCTGATGCCGGACACCCTCGAGGTAGGGAGTGGAGACAATGAGATTCGGTTGCAGCCGTTGCAGCAGCTCGAGATTCATTTCCCGCGCCGTGCCGAGATTGACCACGTCCGGCGGCAGAGCAGGCTCGATGGTCCAGACATTCCAGTTCGGGATCTGGGCGATTCCGGCGAGATCCGCCCCGATCGAGATCAGGGTCTGGGCAAGGCCATGATCCGGCGTGACAAATCGCGGCTCGTGGTCAGATGCACGGGCATGGAAGGGCGCGAACGCTCCTGCCAGGGCGAGGCCGGTGAAGGCGCGGCGGGAGATCGCCCGGGATTTACCGGACATAGCTGATGGCCTGCCCGGTATCCGGATGCGGGAAGATACCAAGCGGTACACCGAACAGCGCCTGGAGCCGGTCCGGCTGCATCAGGTCGACGGGTGTCTCGAACGCGGTCAGGTTTCCGCTGGAGAGCACGATGATGCGGTCGCAATAGCGGGCGGCGATGTTGAGATCGTGCAGAATGACAATCACGGAGCGGCCATGATTGCGGCTCAGACCGGAGACGAGATCCATGAGCTCGTATTGTTGTGAAATATCGAGCGCGGAGATCGGCTCGTCGAGCAGCAGGCAGCGCGCATCCTGGGCAACGAGCATGGCGAGGAATGCTCTCTGCCGCTCCCCGCCGGAAAGACTGTCGACGAAGCGATCGGCAAAGCGCGCCGTATCGGTTGCCACCAGTGCCTTCTCGCAGATTGCCTCATCCGCCTGGCTCGTGCGTCCGAACGGCCCGTGCCAGGGATAGCGGCCGAGCGCGACCAGTTCCCGGACTGTCAGACCATCCGTGTCCGCGTTCTGTTGCGGCAGATAGGAAAGCCGGCGGGCGAGCTCCCGTGGTGCGTAATCACCAAGGGGGCGTCCCTCGAACTGGGCATGCCCGGTGCCCGGAGATATCTGCCGCGCCAGGATTTTCATCAGGGTCGACTTGCCGGATCCGTTATGCCCCAGCAGGCCGATCACGCAACCGGCGGGCAGATCCAGCGTCAGCGGGTGCAGGACAGGCTGGCCGTCATAGGCACAGCCGACGTGCTCGAGGGAGAAGAGTGGAGAGGAGGTCATGTGGTGCTTTTTCCGGCGGCCCAGTCGAAAGCGGTCTGCACGGCCCGGTTCACGGCGACCGGTAATACCGACATGTGGTTCTCCCCGGCGAAGAGCTCGAACGAGGCGGCATCCTTGCGCCCGGTCCGCTCCACGATTTCGGCGGCAAGCTCCTCCGCAAGGCCGACCGTCCGGATTTTGCGGCGATGGGAGAGACGTTGCTCCTCGTCTTCCCGTCCAACCTCGAAGGGTGCGGGCACGTCGTTTTCATATTCCCCGGCGGAAAGCAGCACTCGACCGGTGAGCTTGCTCCAGTCCGCTTCCGTCATCCGGTCCAGGCAGGTGCGGACAATCGCGTCTTCCCAGTAAATCGCCGGGCTGGCCGCGACCCAGTTCCGGAATGCGTCCGGATGTTGAGACAGCGCATAGAGCGCGAAAAGGCCGCCGAAAGAGTGGCCGAACAAGGTCTGCTTCGTCCGGTCGATGGGATAATGGCGCTCCAGCGAGGGGCGCAGGGTCCGCAGCAGGAAGTCGAGAAATTCTTCGGCCCCGCCGGTCCGCACGATCGGTGTGTTCTCGAAGAAGGGCGGGTATTCGGCGCCGGGGGGCGGGCCGAGATCCCAGGACCGCCGGAGGGGGTCGTAGGCGTCGTCCGTCGGGTATCCGATCGCGACGATCATGCCCTTGCAGACGTTGGTGCCCTTGGGATAGCCCGCCTGCGCGCGCAGGGCGTCGGCGGCGGTGGCGATGACGGCATTGCCATCGGTCATGTAGAGCACGGGCCAGCCATCCGCCGGTGGCTCACCATCGGGGACATGGACGAAGATCCGGTACAAATCGCCGCTGCCGCGGAAATCAGTGCACGGGACGTCAAAATAGCAGGTGCCCGGCTGTGAGGCCGGGCACCCATTCGTCAGATCAAACGTCAAGTTTCAGCCGCCTACCAACGGTAGTTCAGGCTGGCGATGACGGTACGGCCGCGGCCAATATAGCAATAGCCGCTTTCGCACATCACCTGGTCTTCATCCCCGAGATTGGTGCCGTTGACCGCGAAGGTCGCGCCCGGGGCGAACTTGTCGAGGCTGTAGCTGATACGGGCATCGAACAGGAGACAGGCGTCATTCTTCGCCGTGTTGGCGGTGTTCGCGAAATTTTCGCCGGTATAGCGGGCGCCAAGGCCGAGTTCGAGCCCGTCGAAAGTCGGGTCGGTGAAGCTGTAATTGCCCCAGACGGAGGCCAGATGCTCCGGCACGCCAACCGGCACATTGCCTTCATTGCCATCGTTGCTCTTGGTGACTTCCATGTCCGTGTAGGAATAGTTGGCCACCAGTTCGAGGCCTTGGAGGATTTCCGTTTTGCCTTCCAGCTCGATCCCGCGGGAACGGACTTCGCCGGTCTGGATGGTGTTGGTCGGATCATCCGGGTCGGAGGTCTTGGCGTTTTTCTGGACGAGATTGAAGGCGCTGATCGTGAAGAGGCTGCGGCTGCCCGGAGGCTGATATTTCAAGCCGAACTCGACCTGCTCACCTTCAGTCGGATCGAGATAGGCACCGGCCTTGTTGGTTCCGAGTTCCGGAATGAAGGAGGTGGAGTAGCTCACATAAGGCGCGAAGCCGTTATCGAAGAGATAGAGCAGGCCGGCGCTGCCGGTGGTCGCACCGTCTTCCTGTGAGGTCTTCGTGTCCGTCAGCAGATTGTTCTTGGTGGTTTCCGCCTCGTCGTGACGCAGGCCGAGATTGAGCCGCCAGTTCTCGTAGGCGATCTGGTTCTGGGCGTAGAAGCCGATCTGGTGTGCTTCGGTGTTCTGCCAGCTGATCTTGTTCGTCGGCCGGTTGATGTCCTGGTCGTAGTCCGGATAGCGCATGTCGAGGTCCGGCGCGCTGCCATAGGTGTATTCGACATTGCCGTCGATATGCAGGTAATCGACACCAGCGATCAGCGTATGCTCGAAGGCGCCCGTGTTGAAGCGGGCCTGACCGGACGTGTCGACGGTGATGTGCTGGCTGTCCTCGTAGATGCCGTAAGCGGTGCGCGAGAAGGTATACCCATCGCTCTGCAGCGTTTTGCTGACATACTGATTGATCGTGTTGAGGTCTGTGTAACGCAGGTTCTGTCGTAGCGAGAAAGTCTCGTTGATCTCGTATTTTGCTTCGTAGCCGCCTGAATATTGCTGCTGCTTCAGCTTGTCGAAATCCTCATCCCCGGTCCAGAAGGTGGTGATCTTTCCGTTCGCATCCTGATAGGGGCGCGGTGAGCCGGCGGTCTCGTATTCCTGCGCGCTGCCGAGCAGGGTGATTTCCAGCTTCTCCGTCGGCTGCCAGCTGACGGACGGAGCGAAATATTTCACGTTATTGACCACGCCCACGATGTTGGACTCGCTGTCGCGGGCAACACCGACGACGCGATACTGGACGTCGTCGCGGTCGAGGACCGGGCCGCTGAGATCGAATTGTCCCTGGGCATATTCGTCGGTACCGCGCTGGATTTCGACCTCGTGGTGGGCTTCTTTTGTCGGACGCTTGGTGACACGGTTGACGAGGCCGCCCGGGCTTACCTGACCGTAGAGTACCGAGTTGGGGCCTTTCACCACATCAAGGCGCTCGAGCCCGTAGGCTTCGGTATGCGGATAGGACAGCCAGCCGATATTCGGCTGACGCATGCCGTCGAGGAAGTCGGCGGTGGTGACGAGGTTAAAGCCGCGGGAGCGGATCTGGTCGAAGCGCATGTCGTTGCCATAGGCATCGACCTGCACGCCAACCGTATAGCGCAGTGCTTCCTCGACGCTCTGGACCTTGCGGTCGGCGATTTCGTCGGCGGTCACGACGGAGATCGCGCGCGGTGTTTCGATCAGCGGCGTGTCCGTCTTGGTGCCGCTGGCGCTACGGGTGGCGACATAGCCTTCGACCGGCCCGGTCGCCGTCTGCTCGGTGGCTTCGACCGTCAGCTTGCGCAGCGTGACCGTGCCATCACTGCTTTGCCCCAGCTTGCTGATGGTGACATTGGAGGCACCGGTGAAATCGTGCTGCAGGGGAAGGCCCGCCAGCATGATGCGGAGCGCGTCTTCAGCATTGTAGCTGCCGGATACTGCGCTGGAGGTCAGACCCTCGGCAATGGACGGCTCGAACGCGACCTGCAAATTGGCTTGCTGTCCGAAGGTGATCAGCGCTTCCGCCAGGGGTTGGGACGGAATGTTGAAATCGTGCGCTTCGGTTGCCTGGGCCAGTTCGCGCGCCGCACCCGGCGCTTCGGCCTGCTGCGGCGTGACGGCTTCGGCGAGCGCGTGCGAGCCGGTCAATACGACGACGCCCAGCGCCAGTGCGCTTGTTGTTGCAAGCAATCCCCTGCGGTCGCGCCGGATTTCCGGCGCGTTACCACGGGATGTGGCGCGCGTGCGTGCCTTTCGGACAATCATTATTCAGTATCCCCTTTACGGATGCGCCAGACGGCGCAAATGCAATCCCCATGCGAATGAGAACAATTCGCAAAAGACCAGACGGATGGGGGCTTCGTTTTTTAAGGGGCGGGGACGAATTTTTTTTCGGTGGTCTGATCCGGCACCGGTCAACCCGGTGTGACCACGGCGAGAAGAGAGGGGATTTCATGCACGGAGGCACCGTGCGGATGCAGGGCGGCCCGCAGCGCTTCGATGGGGTTACTCAGATCGAACACACCGCTGACCCGCTTGTCAGCCACCCCGCCGGGGGCGAGGAAAATGCGTCCCGGATAATAAGGCTCAATCCGTTCCACGAGGTCGCGGATACTTTCCTTGTCGGCAATCAGAAGCCCGCGGCGCCAGGCTGCGATATGCGAGACGGGAACCTCTGTCCGCATAGCCTCGCCTGTTCCGCGCTCAAGGAAAAGCCGGTCTCCCCGAGTGAGCGTCGCAACCGGCTTTTTCTGGCTGGCCGCCCCGGAAGCAACCTTGACCCGTCCGCCTTCCACCTCGACCGTGACGGTCTTGTCGGCGAGGCGGGTTCCGAATTCCGTGCCCGTGACGGTCACCACGGTGTCGCCCGCCACGACCCTGAAGGGGCGCTTCGGGTCGGACTGGACGGCAAAGTATGCTTCCCCGGCCAGTATGGTGACCTGCCGCATCTGTTCGGTGAGCGTTGTTTTCAGGGCACTGCCGGCATTGAGCGTGACCTGGCTCCCGTCGGAGAGATCATACTGCGCAACTTCGGCGACACCGCTGGAAAGGTCCGCGTCGGCATAGTCCGGCGGCGCGGCGGCGATGAACACGATCAGGGCGATACAGGCGGCGAGAGCACCTGCAAACACCGCACGCCGGACAGGATGGCCCCGATGTGGCCTGAGGGGGGTGACGGTGGCGGCCGGGGTTGTGCTCCCGGCCGTGTCCGCATGGTTTTCCCAAAGCCCGGAGAAGGCGGGTGTGGCCGCTCCGCTGACCTGCCAGACCTTTTCGGCCCGCCGGAATGCGGCGCCATGCAATTCGGACGCTGTGAGCCAGCGCGTGAAAGCCTTATGCAAACCGGCGTCATCGGGCGAGGCGCGCAGTTGAAGCAGCCAGTCCGTGGCGGCATCAAGGGCGGCATCAAGCCGGTCTTCACCATGCCCGGAAGAAGTCTCTTCCGGGTCCCGTTTTCCCGTGCCTCGATGGGCGCGGCGGGGCGCGTCTTCGTTCTGTTGCATCGGCTCTCCTCAATACTAGACGCGTGAACCGCGCTTTTTTTCAGGGGCATTTTCGCGCACGGATGTGTCGTGCTCGTTATGCTCCAGTTTTTCCAGATGCAGGGCGCATTTCATCAGCACCTGCTTGATCATTTGATGCACACGCGTGACCGAGATTTCGAGATGGTCGGCGACTTCCTGCATGGTTTTCCCGCCGAGCCTGTGCATCTCGAAGGCCATACGGGTGCGCTCGGGCAGGCTGTCGATAACGGACTGAACGGCAGCAAGCTCCTGCCGCCACATGGCATCCATTTCCGGCGATGCATCCTGGGACGGATAGGTGGCGAGGATTTCGCTGCTGACAGTGCTGGTCAGCGTGCGCGCGGGGCGCCGGTGCCAGTCAAAGGCAAGATTCCGGACGATGCGGTAGAGATAGCCGACCGGCTCGGAGATCTGCTCCGGCCTGTCGTCACCCGCGCCGGCATGGGCCCAGTATTTCAGATAGGCTTCCTGAACCACGTCTTCCGCGGTCGAATGGCTGCCGACAATGCGGCGCGCATAGCTGATCAGCTCGCTTCGATGCGTCAGGACCAGGTCCATTGCCGTTGGGGGCGCGGGCATGGGTGCTCATCGAGCTCCGGAAAATAATGCCATCGTCCGTATGACGTGATCGGCGCTTCAGGCGGGAATGCCCAAGCTGTATATGAGAATGATAATCATTTCCATATTGTTGTTTGCAGAGGCACCGCCAGACAATCTGGCGGTGTGTCAGACCGTCTGAACGACTGATGCTCCCTTACCAGGAATTATAGCCGAGATATTTTCCTGACATCTCGATCTTCACCCGGTCACCCTTCGGGTTTTCGACGCGGGTGACCGACATGTCGAAATCGATGGCGGACATGATGCCGTCGCCGAACTTTTCGTGGATCAGCGCCTTGATGGTCGGGCCGTACACGCCGACGATCTCATACAGCCGGTAGATGCAGGGATCGGTCGGGATCGCCTGTTCCCAGATCTTGGTCGGGCTTTCCTCAAGCAGCAGGGTGGCTTCCTGCGGCAGGCCGAGGGTACGGACCAGCGCCTCGGCTTTTTCCTTCGGCATGGCATTCATTCCCATGCAGGCCGAGTGGGTCCAGACCGGGCTCATGCCGATCTTTCCGGCGATCTCTTCCCAGGTCATGCCGGTCTGCCGCTTGGCGGACAGGATCAGGGCGGTGACGTCTTCCTTGCTCTGCAATGTCATCGATATTCCTCTTTCCTTGCTTGGGTTTCAGAGTGCTCCGGCGCCTCGGACGAGGAGCAGGACAACGAGAATGGCCAGGATCAGCGAGATGATTTTCCAGAACCGGACCGGGTCGCGCTCGGCGAAGGGGCGGCGTTTCCGGGCGCGCCATCCGGCCCCCGGTTGGCGCAGTTCCAGGTCGAATTCGGAAAGGGCCTGCTGGCGCTGTTCAGGATGCGGATGCACGGCGCGGCGCAGGGCCTCGTCCATCCAGTCCGGCACTCCGTTTTTCTCGTCACAGGCGCTGCGATAGGCGAGCCGGCCGAGATCGCGGCGGCTGCGCACCCTGGAGACGGCGGTGCCGTATGGCAGGCGGCCGGTGAGCATTTCGTAGGTGATGATCCCGAGGGAGAACAGGTCCGCTGTCCATGTCACCGGATCGCCGTTGAAATATTCGGGCGCGGCATATTGCAGGGTCCCGAGAATGTCGCGCTGTTCCGGCTCGGCCTCGTCGACACCGGCGATGTAGGTCGAGCCGAGATCGATGATCTTCACCGTGCCGTTCCCGTCGATCATGATGTTCTCGGGGCGGAGATCCTGATGCAGCATCTCCTGGCGGTGGAAGGCGCGCAGGCCCTGTGCGATCTGCCGGACGATATCCCGGACCAGATCGAGATCGGGGTTCGGGTTGTCGGCCATCCATTGCCGCAGGGTGCGGCCTTCAACGAACTCGGAGAGCGTATAGAGCACACTCTTCGCTTCCGGCGCGGGCACGGCGGCCACGATATGCGGGCTGGCGAGACGCCGGGCGACCCATTCCTCCATCAGGAAGCGGCGCAGATAGGCCGGGTCCTCGCGCATGTCCATGGACGGGATTTTCAGGGCAACGCGGGAGCCGTCCGGCGCTGCGGCGAGAAAGATGTGGCTGCGATGGCTGGCGTGAATGGGGCGCAGGATCGTGTAGCCGTCGATCTCGGCGCCGGTTTCCGGCAGGGGCGGTGGGAGCAGATGTCCGCCCTCGACGGAGGGCACGGCCAGCGCGCTTTCGGGGAGCCCGTCGATACGCACGATCTGGATCGTCAGATTGTCCGGACTGCCAAGGGCGGTGGCCTCTTCCGCGATGGCTTGGGCGGCGGCATCGAGATCAGGGGCTATGCGCAGGGCGGCGGCGATGGCGCGGGCCGGAACGTGGTCGTGAATACCGTCGGTGGTCAGCAGGAAGATGTCGCCGATTTCGAGATCGACCGCGTGATAGTCGATTTCGAGATCGGCGGCGGCGCCCATGGCCCGGCTGAGGCAGAACTCCCCCGCGGACAGCGCGACATGATGCGCGCGGGTCAGCGGCTCCAGACTCTCTCCGGAGAGGCGGCTGATCCGGCTGTCGCCGACATGGAACAGATGCGCCGTCCGGTGTTTCAGGATCATGGCGGAGAGGGTGCAGACCCAGCCGAGATCGATGGTCTCGAGATGGGCCCGCCGGCTCTGGGCATGCAGCCAGGAATTGGTCGCGGTCATCACGCGGGTGGCGGCGGTTTTGGCCGTCCAGCTATCCGTGGTGCAGTAATAGTCGGTCAGCAGGGCCTTGACGCAGGTTTCGGCGGCCTCCCGGCTGACCGGACTTGTGCTGATGCCGTCGGCCACCGCCAGCACGATGCCTTTCAGGCGCAGGCTCCTGCCTTCGGGCAGCATGGCGCCGTGGAAATCCTGGTTTACGCGTTTGCGGCCTGCGGCCGAATAACTTCCGACGCTGACCGTGAGGCCTGGTGCCGGGCTCATGTCGTTGGGCATTGTGAGTTTCCGGTTGTGGAAGAGCCCGGCCATCCGGCCGGGCTCCCGCGCGCTTGTGGATTACTCGGCCGGGACGCTGGCGGATTTGGCCGGAGTGACCGCCGGGCCCCGTTTCGGTGAGGTCTTGTAGTGGGTGGCGTAGATCGTGGCGCCGACGAAGGTCAGGCCGCCGACCAGATTGCCGACCACTGTCGGGATTTCATTCCAGAACAGGTAGTCCATCACGGTGAAGTCGCCACCAAGCAGCAGTCCGGACGGGAACAGGAACATGTTCACGATGGAATGCTCGAAGCCGAGATAGAAGAAGATCAGGATCGGCATCCACATGGCGATGACCTTGCCGGAGACCGAGGTGGACAGCATCGCCGCGACGACACCCGTCGAGACCATCCAGTTGCACATCACGGCGCGGACGAAGAGCGTGAGCATGCCGGCGAAGCCATGCTCGGCATAACCGACTGTCCGGGACTCACCGATCACGCCGATCTTCTGACCGACCGCATTCGGCGCTTCGGAGAACCCGGTGGTGAAGATGATGGCCATGAACACGGCGACGGTGAAGGCGCCGGCGAAATTACCGACGAAGACCAGTCCCCAGTTCCGCAACACGCCGTTCACAGTCACGCCGGGCCGCTTGTCGAGGAGTGCCAGCGGGCAGAGCGTGAACACACCCGTCAGCAGATCGAAGCCGAGCAGATAGAGGGTGCAGAAGCCAACCGGGAAGAGCAGGGCGCCGACCAGGAACTGGCCGGTATTCACGGCAACGGTGACGGCGAAAGCCGCGGCAAGCGCAAGGATGGCACCGGCCATATAGGCGCGGATCAGGGTATCCTTCGTCGACATGAAGACCTTCGACTCACCTGCGTCGATCATCTTCGCGGCGAACTCAGAAGGATTTATGTAAGCCATATCTGGGTCCTTTCATCGGGAGGAAAGCCGGGAGCCGAAAACTTTCGGAGCCCCGGCCGTAGCGGAAGCAAGGCCGACAGGCAGGTGTCCGCATTCATGGGAAAAGGAATGCGTGCGGGGCAAGACGAGCGCCGGGCGGAACGATTCCCGCAGCGTTCTTTGGGTAGTGATGGAGAAGGACTCCGGCATCTTGTCTCCGCTCTGACCTGGAAGACGCCGGAACTCCGGCGTCGCACGGTATTCGGTCCGGGAATGCGGAGAGGAATGAACGCCGCACACCCACGCCTCGCCCGGAAATCGGGAGAGTCGAAGTTGCAGCGTCATTGCTGCTGGCCTCACAGGAGGCCGCTTGACAGAGATACCGCGTCGTTGCGGCGGAGACTTGGCTCTCGCTTCCGTGAGAACCAGTCATGCGTGTAGGTTAGCGAAAAGATTTTTTGTTTTGCAAGTGCGAAATATTTGAGCGGCCGGAAAGTTCTGTTTCGGCGGCGTGACTGATTCCGGATTTTTTCAGGAAAAGCGCGGCTGCGAGCCAGTTTCATCTTGCGGGTGGAAAAGAATGGCCTGAGCGATGCGGGCGTGTTGGTGGCGTGTTTTTTGCATTGCGGTATGACGGTTCACCGCTGCTGGATAGCTGACTTTCCATGAAAATCGTTGTCATAGACCTGCAGAACGAGCGTGCCGGCTTGATCAAGGAGGCGCTTGCGGAGGCTGGCTTTCCGGATGTCGTGGTTGTCGCCGAGACGGACCGGTTGCTGGAGCGGCTGGCTGAGCTCGATCCCGATGCGGTGCTGATCGATCTCGAGGCGCCGAGCCGGGACATGCTGGAGCAGATGTTCGAGGTCTCGCGTCAGGTCAAACGGCCTGTTGCCATGTTCGTCGACGATAGTGGCGAGAGCTCGATCGCGGCGGCGGTCGAGGCCGGGGTCGGCGCCTATGTCGTGAACGGTCTTGCCAAGGTGCGGATCAAGCCGATCCTGGATCTGGCCATCAGCCGCTACAACGCCTTTACCCGCCTGCAGACAGAGCTGGACACCGCCAAGGCCGCGCTTGCCGAGCGCAAGCTGATCGACCGGGCGAAAGGCATCCTGATGAAGATGCGCGGGATCGAGGAGGAGGACGCCTACAAGCTGCTGCGCAAAACGGCGATGAATCAGAACCGGAAGATCGCGGAGATCGCGGAAAGTATCGTCACGACCGCGGAGCTGTTTCACCAATGACCGCGATCCGGATTGGTTTCATTCCCCTGGTCGACGTGGCGCCGCTGGTTGCCCTGAAGGAGATCGGGTTCGCCCGCGAAGAGGGCATCGAGGTCTCGCTTCATCGCGAAATCTCCTGGTCCAATATCCGCGACAAGCTGGCGGTCGGGCTCTATGACGGCTCCCACCTGCTGGCCCCTATGGCGCTGGCGACCAACCTCGGTCTGGCGGGGCCGCCTGCCGATCTGATCGTGCCCTATGTGCTTAATCTCAATGGCGATGTTCTTTGCGCCACCTCTGCTTTTCTCGAGGCGGTGGGGTTGCCGCCCGATGCCGGTGCTGCGGATATCGCGGCCCGTATCCGCGCGGGTGCTCTGGGCCGGGCAGTGAGATTCGGGGTGCCGTTTTTCTTCTCCACACACCATTTCCTGCTGCGCTACTGGCTGGCGTCCGAGGGCATAGATCCTGACCGGGATGTCAGGATCGAGATTGTCCCGCCGCCGCTGATGCCCGAGGCCATTGGCAACGGCGTCATTGACGGGATGATGGTCGGAGAGCCCTGGGGCTCTGTCGCGGTCGATCGGGGAGTCGCGTCGATTTTCCTGTCCGCGACCGAGATCTGGGCCGGAACGCCGGAAAAGGTTTTCGGCATGCGCCGGAGTTGGGCGGAAGCGAATGAGGGGGCCGTGCAGGGTCTGCTGCGCGCGCTCTATCGCGCCTCAACCTGGGTGCAGGACCCGAGTAACAGGGTGACGCTCTCCGAGCTGCTGGCCAGAGAAGCCTATCTCGATGTCTCGGCGGAAGTCATCGAGAGGGCGCTCTCCGGCGATCTCACCAGGACCCCGCAGGGATTGCAGGGGAAAATAGACCGCTTTGTGGTGTTTCAGGACGGGGCATCGAGCTTTCCGTGGCTGTCCCAGGCGCTTTGGCTGCTAACGCAGATGGAGCGCTGGGGCTTTGTCTCCGCGACGCCGGAATTGCAGCGGGTCGTCCGCAATACCATGGCGCCGAACCTCTATCGCGAGGCCCTGACACCACTCGGCATCGCGATCCCGAGCGCCAATTCGAAAGTCGAGGGGGCGCTGCATGAAGCAACGCCGGCGGCCTCTGCCCTTGGCCGCCTGTTTCTCGGCCCGGACGCTTTCTGTGACGGGGCCGTTTTCGATCCGGCGCCGAATGAATGAACGCAGCTAAATTAAGCAAACGAGTAAAAAATAGGCAAAAAATCTATTTGATCAAATTTTCATCTTTTCGTTCTTGTGCAACTCCGAAATAGGTTTATGCTGCAACGCGAGATACGGACAGGCCCAAAGGCGGGCCGTCTGCACATAAAGCCCCGATGACGGGGCGATAGCCGGGCAAAGCCGCTCGACCCAGGGTACCGCGTTTCGCGGACTTCGGGGTCGGCGGCTTTTTTTTATGCCCTCGGACAATTCCCGGCCAGTGGATGCGAAAAGCGTCGCGCAAGGCCGAAGTCGGAGAGACAAGATGCAACTCGTTCATGGATTGAGACTGCTATCGGCCGCGTTGGTTTGCGCCGCCGCCCTGACCGGACCGGCCGGCGCCGAAATGCTCGATGTGGAAAAAGACGAGCTGAAGTTCGGCTTCATCAAACTGACGGACATGGCCCCGCTCGCGATTGCCTATGAGAAGGGGTATTTCGAGGATGAAGGCCTGTTCGTCACCCTTGAGCCCCAGGCGAACTGGAAGGTGCTGCTGGACCGGGTGATCACCGGCGAGCTGGACGGCGCCCACATGCTGGCGGGACAGCCGCTTGCGGCGACCATCGGCTTCGGCACCGAAGCCCACATCATCACGCCTTTCTCCATGGATCTGAACGGCAACGGCATCACCGTTTCCAATGAGATCTGGGAGCAGATGCTGCCGCACATTCCGAAAGATGCGGACGGCAAGCCGGTCCACCCGATCAAGGCGGATTCCCTGAAGCCGGTGGTCGAGAAATACAAGGCCGAGGGCAAGCCCTTCAACATGGGCATGGTGTTCCCGGTCTCGACCCATAATTACGAGCTGCGCTACTGGCTCGCGGCGGGCGGCATTCATCCGGGCTATTACAGCAAGGAGAACATCTCCGGCCAGATCATGGGCGATGCGCTGCTCTCCGTGACGCCGCCGCCACAGATGCCGGCGACCCTCGAAGCCGGGACCATCTACGGCTATTGCGTGGGTGAGCCGTGGAACCAGCAGGCTGTGTTCAAGGGCATCGGCGTGCCGGTGATTACCGACTTCGAAATCTGGAAGAACAATCCGGAGAAGGTCTTCGGCATCACCGCCGGGTTCGCCGAGAAATATCCGAACACCACGCTGGCCATGACCAAGGCGCTGATCCGCGCGGCCAAGTGGCTGGATGAGAACGACAATGCCAACCGCATGGAAGCGGTCGAGATCCTGTCCCGCTCTGAATATGTGGGCGCGGACAAGGAAGTCATCGCCAACTCCATGACCGGCACCTTCGAATACGAGAAGGGCGACAAGCGCTCGGTCCCGGATTTCAACGTCTTCTACCGCTACTTCGCCACCTACCCCTATTACTCCGACGCGGTCTGGTATCTGACCCAGATGCGCCGCTGGGGCCAGATAACGGAAGCCAGGACCGACGCCTGGTATGACGAGGTCGCGCGCAAGGTCTACCGCCCGGATCTCTATCTGAAGGCCGCGAAGATGCTGGTCGAGGAAGGGCATGTGGCGAAGGCGGACTTCCCCTGGGAGACAGACGGATACCGCGCCCCGCAGTCCGAGTTCATCGACGAGAAGACCTTCGATGGCCGTACGCCCAACGCCTATCTGGAGCAGTTCCCGATTGGCCTGAAAGGCAAGGAAATCGTCACCGGCAACAAGGTCGCCGGCGGCTGACCGGAGCCGGGCCGGTGCACCCTGCCGCCGGCCCGCGCCCCGTCCCTGCTTGATCCAAATACGACCGAGGATGCAGATATGACTGCTACCGATGCGATGCATCTCCCCGATGAAGCCACGGAGAAAGCCCGTGCGGTCCGTCGTGACCGGCTCTTCTCGCGGATTTCCCGTCTGGACCCCTATCTCAATCTCGTCGCGCTTGGCTGGGTTTCGCCACTGCTGAAGATCGTGGCCGGAGACAATCCGTCCGTGCAGCTTGGAGAGCTCTGGCGCAGCCTTGGGCTGCCGGCGCTGGGTATCTCCCTGTTCCTCGCGCTTTGGGCGCTGACGGCGCCGATGGTGCAGACCTCCCTCGGCACGGTGCCGGGCCCGGCGGGTGTCTGGGAGCAGGTGGAAAGCCTCTATGCCGACCATGTGCGTGAGCGGGAGAAGGAAGAGGCCTTCTATCTGCGCCAGGACAAACGCAACGAGAAGCTGGTGGCCGCCGGCAAGGCGGACAAGGTCAAGCATCGCAGTTACACGGGCCAGCCGACCTATCTTGACCAGATCGGCACCTCGCTTGTGACAGTCGCCCTCGGGTTCGGCATTGCCACCCTGTTTGCCGTGCCCATCGGGATCATCTGCGGCCTGTCGCGCTCGGCGACGGCGGCACTCAATCCGCTGATCCAGATCTTCAAGCCGGTCAGCCCGCTCGCCTGGCTGCCGATTGTCACGATGATCGTCTCGGCCCTGTCGACGACGAACAGCGAGATGTTCCCCAAAAGCTTCATCATCTCCGCCGTCACGGTCACGCTGTGCTCTCTGTGGCCGACGCTGATCAACACAGCGCTCGGGGTCGCCAGCATCGAGAAGGATCTGATCAATGTTGGCCGGGTGCTGAACCTTTCCTGGTCGGTCAAGGTCGTCAAACTGGTGCTGCCGTCCGCCATGCCGCTGATCTTCACCGGGCTGCGTCTTTCGCTCGGCGTTGGCTGGATGGTGCTGATCGCGGCCGAGATGCTGGCCCAGAATCCGGGGCTCGGAAAGTTCGTCTGGGATGAGTTCCAGAACGGCTCCTCCCAGTCGCTCGCCAAGATCATGGTCGCGGTTTTCACCATCGGCATCATCGGCTTCCTGCTCGACCGGGTGATGATGGCGCTGCAGACGATGTTCTCCTTCGCGGAAACCCGGTGAGGAGAGGTCTGATGGCATTTCTCGAACTCAGAAACGTCTCCAAGTCCCACGGGATCGGCAACAGCCGGACACCGGTTCTGGAGAATGTGAACCTGACGGTGGAGGAGGGCGAGTTCGTCGCCATCCTCGGCTTCTCCGGTTCCGGAAAGACGACGCTGATTTCCGCGATTGCAGGGCTGATCGAGGCGGACAAGGGCGAGATCCTGCTCAAGGGCGCCCCGGTCACGGGGCCGGGGCCTGACCGTGGGGTGGTGTTCCAGAGCTATTCGCTGATGCCCTGGCTTACCGTTCAGGGAAATATCGCGCTTGCCGTGGACGAGATATTCTCCGGCGAGAGCAAGACCCAGCGGCGCCAGCGCGTCGCGGCGGCGATTGCCATGGTTGGCCTCAGCCATGCGGCCGAGCGGCGCCCGGCGGAACTGTCCGGCGGGATGCGTCAGCGCGTGGCGGTGGCACGGGCTCTGGCGACGAGCCCGGAGATTCTGCTGCTGGATGAGCCGCTTTCCGCGCTTGATGCCCTGACACGGGCAAAGCTGCAGGACGAGATCGAGCAGATCTGGAGCCGGGACCGGAAGACGGTGATCCTGATCACCAACGATGTGGATGAAGCCCTGTTGCTCGCGGACCGGGTGATCCCGCTGACGACCGGTCCGGGCGCCACGCTCGGCCAGGATTTCAGGGTGGACATTCCCCGCCCGCGCGATCGCTCGGCAATGAACGACAATGAAAGCTTCAAACGGCTGCGGGCGGAGATCACCCAGTATCTGATGGATATCGGCGCGACCGCTGCTGCTGCCGCGGACGAGAGCGTGGCCTTGCCGCAAGTGGTGCCGATCACCCGGAAAGATCCCCCGCCGAAGGTCTATCAGGACAGCGCGAAATCCCCGATCAGCGACGGCTATGTGGAGTTTTCGGGCGTCCGCAAGGTCTACCCGACCCCGAAAGGGCCGCTGACGGTCGTCGACGGGTTCGATATCAAGCTGAAGCAGGGAGAGTTCATTTCGCTGATCGGTCATTCCGGCTGCGGAAAATCCACGGTGCTGTCGATGGTGGCCGGTCTGACCGGCATCAGCGGTGGCGGGATCATTCTCGACGGTCATGAAGTTTCCGGCGCGGGACCTGATCGCGGTGTGGTGTTTCAGGCGCCCTCGCTGATGCCATGGCTGACGGCGCGTCAGAATGTCGAGCTCGGGGTCGAGCGGGTCTACCCGCATGCCACCGAAAGAGACCGCCGGGATATCGTCGAATATTACCTGACCCGCGTCGGCCTCGCCGATGCCATGGACCGGTCGGCGAAGGACCTTTCCAACGGCATGAAGCAGCGCGTCGGTATCGCCCGGGCATTTGCCCTGTCACCCAAGCTGCTGCTGCTGGACGAGCCGTTCGGCATGCTGGACAGCCTGACGCGCTGGGATCTCCAGGAAGTCCTGATGGAGGTCTGGAGCCGTACCCAGGTGACCTCGATCTGCGTCACCCACGATGTCGATGAAGCCATCCTGCTGGCTGACAAGGTGGTGATGATGACGAACGGGCCGAATGCCCGCATCGGCGAGATCATGGAAGTCGACCTGCCGCGCCCGCGCAGCCGCCGCGCGCTGCTGGAACATCCCGATTACTACCGCTACCGCCAGCAAGTTCTGCAGTTCCTCGCGGATTACGAAGGCGGAGCGACCCCGAAGAAAAAGGAAACGCCCATTACGGCGCCGGACCCGGTGACGGCAACAAAGGCGAAGGCCGAGGATGAAGCGGCCTGAGAGCCGGAACGGAGAGAACCATGACAACGCAAAAACTGGTTGTAATCGGTAACGGTATGGCGCCCGGACGGGCGCTGGAGCGGCTGCTGGAAAAGGCCCCGGACGCTTACGAGATCACCATTTTCAATGCGGAGCCCCGGGTTAATTACGACCGGATCATGCTTTCGCCCGTGCTGTCCGGCGAGAAAAGCTACGAGGACATCCTGATCCATGACGATGCCTGGTACGCCGAGCACGGCCTGACCCTGAAGAAGGGCTGCAAGGCAACCGCCATCGACCGGGAGAAGAAGCAGGTCACCGGCGCCGACGGCAGTGTCGTGGATTACGACAAACTGCTGATCGCGACCGGCTCCTCGCCCTTCATCATTCCCATTCCGGGCAAGGATCTTGAAGGCGTGTTGACCTATCGGGACCTCGATGATGTCGACGCCATGCTGGACGCCGCCAAATCTGGCGGCTCGGCGGTCGTCATCGGCGGCGGCCTGCTCGGCCTTGAAGCGGCGGCGGGGCTGAAGGAGCGCGGCATGGACGTTACCGTTCTGCACCTGATGCCGACCCTGATGGAGCGCCAGCTCGACACGGCGGCGGGCTACCTTCTTGAGCGGGCAATCGAGGCGCGCGGCATCAAGGTCCGCACAGCGGCGAACACGCACGAGATCATCGGTGAGGATCGTGTCGAGGGTGTGCGTCTTGATGACGGCACCGAACTTCCGGCGAGCATCGTGGTGATGGCGGTGGGGATCCGCCCGAACGGGGATCTGGCCCGCGAGGCCGGTCTTGAGGTCAATCGCGGCATTGTCGTCGACGATGCCATGCAGACCTCCGACCCGGACATTCTCGCGGTTGGCGAATGCGTCGAGCATCGCGGCACGGCCTACGGGCTGGTCGCGCCGCTTTACGAGATGGCCGCCGTTGTGGCGGACCGGCTGCAGGATGGCAGTGCGACTTATACCGGCTCGGTCACCTCGACGCGCCTCAAGGTCACCGGCATCGACCTGTTCTCCGCCGGTGATTTCGCCGAGGGCAAAGACCGCGAGGAGATTGTCCTGCGGGACGCGGCGAACGGCGTTTACAAACGTCTGGTCATCCAGGAAGACAAACTCATCGGCATCGTGCTCTACGGCGACACGAAGGACGGAGCCTGGTTCTTCCAGCTCATGCGCGAGGGCGCATCCATCGAGGAGATGCGCGAGACGCTGATCTTCGGTCAGAATTATGCCGGAGGGTCCCCGCTGGACCCTACGGCGGCCGTTGCAGCCTTGCCGGATGATGCGGAAATCTGTGGCTGTAACGGCGTTTGCAAATCGAAAATCGTGGGCGCGATCACGGAGAACGGCCTGACATCTCTTGATGAGGTGCGGGCACGGACCAAGGCGTCCGCCTCCTGCGGCTCCTGCACGGGGCTGGTCGAGCAATTGATGGCCTTCACGCTCGGCGACGGGTTCGTTCCGGACGCGGTGCAACCGATGTGCGGCTGCACGGATCTCAGCCATGACGATGTGCGACGTCTGATCGTCGCCAAGGAGCTCAAGTCGATCCCGGCAGTGATGCAGGAGCTGGAATGGAAGACCTCCTGCGGTTGCGCGAAATGCCGCCCGGCGCTGAATTTCTATCTCGTGGCGGACTGGCCGGGCGAGTACGAGGACGATTACCAGTCCCGCTTCATCAACGAGCGGGTGCACGCGAACATCCAGAAAGACGGAACCTATTCCGTCGTGCCGCGTATGTGGGGCGGGATGACCAGCTCCCAGGAGCTGCGCGCCATCGCCGATGTGGTGGACAAGTTCGGCATTCCGTCCGTGAAGGTCACGGGCGGTCAGCGGATCGATCTGCTCGGCGTGCCGAAGGAAAACCTCCCGGCCGTGTGGGCGGATCTGAATGCCGCCGGGATGGTCTCCGGCCACGCTTATGCCAAGGGGTTGCGCACGGTGAAGACCTGCGTCGGCACCGACTGGTGCCGGTTTGGCACACAGGATTCGACCGGTCTCGGCGTGAAGATCGAGAAAATGATGTGGGGCTCCTGGACGCCGCACAAGGTGAAGATGGCGGTCTCCGGCTGCCCCCGGAACTGTGCCGAGGCGACCTGCAAGGACTTTGGCGTGATCTGTGTCGATTCCGGCTACGAGCTGCATATCGGCGGCGCGGCGGGCATGCATATCAAGGGCACCGAGGTGATGTGCAGCGTGGAGACGGAAGCCGAGGCGCTGGAATATTGCGCCGCCGTCGTCCAGCTCTACCGCGAACAGGGCCGCTATCTCGAACGCATCTACAAATGGATGGACCGGGTCGGCCTCGACGCGATCCGCGAACAGGTCGTCGAGGACGAGGCGAAGCGGACAGCCTTGTTCGAAAAGTTCCTCTACTCGCAGCGCTTTGCCCAGAGAGACCCATGGGCCGAACGGGTCGCGGGCAAGGACGCCCATGAATTCGCGCCGATGAACCGGATCGCCATGCGGGAGGCCGCGGAATGAACGAGATGAGCACTCCGGACACGCAGCACTGGTTCACCATTGGCCGGCTGTCGGATATCCCACGCCGGGGGGCGCGTCAGGTGGTGCTGCCGCGCGGCCCGATCGCCGTGTTCCGGACGCAGACGGACGAGGTCTACGCCATCGACGATAAATGCCCGCACAAGGGTGGGCCGCTCAGTCAGGGCATCGTGCATGATGGGGCTGTCACCTGCCCGCTGCATAATTGGGTGATCGATCTGCAAACCGGGGGCGCCATGGGCGCGGACCAGGGCTGCGTGCGGACCTATGAGGTGCGCAAGGACGCGGACGGTCTGGTTTCCGTCGCGCTGTCGGACAGGTCCGGGAAGGCGCAATGACGGAGCTGTCCGCGCCGGTCTGCACAACCTGCCCCTATTGCGGGGTCGGCTGCGGTGTCCTCGCCGAAACGGCGGTGGACGGCTCAGTGCGGATATCGGGCGATCCGGATCATCCGGCGAATTTCGGCAGGCTTTGTTCCAAGGGCAGCGCCCTCGCGGAGACGGTCGATCTGGAGGGGCGCCTGCTGCGTCCGAAGATCGGCGGCATGGATGCCGGGTGGGACGGTGCGCTTGATCTGGTGGCGTCCCGTTTTTCGGAGACCATCGCCGAGCATGGCCCGGACTCTGTCGCCTTCTATGTTTCGGGCCAATTGCTGACCGAGGATTACTACGTCGCCAACAAGCTGATGAAGGGCTTCATCGGTTCCGCCAATATCGATACCAATTCCCGGCTCTGCATGGCCTCCTCCGTCGCCGGGCACAAGCGGGCCTTTGGCGAGGATATCGTCCCCGGCACCTACGAGGATCTGGAGCAGGCCGATCTGCTGATCCTGGTCGGCTCCAATCTCGCCTGGTGCCATCCGGTGCTGTTCCAGCGTGTCGTGGCGGCGCGGGAGAACCGGCCGGAGATGCGGATCGTGGCCATCGATCCCCGCCGCACGGTGACGGCCGATGCCGCCGACAGCCATCTGCCGGTGGAGGCGGACGGGGACGCGGCCCTGTTCAACGGGTTGCTGCGCCATCTGTCCGAGACCGGGACGCTCGACCGTTCCTACATCGCGGAGCACACTTCGGGATTTGACGAAGCGGTTGCAGCGGCGGCGGAATGGACGGTGGAGCGGGTCTCCGAAGCGACCGGTCTCTCAGACGGAACGATCCAGGCTTTTTACGCGGCCTATGCCGGGGCGGAACGTGTCGTCACGGTCTATAGCCAGGGCGTGAACCAGTCGGCCTCCGGGACCGACAAGGTGAACGCGATCATCAATTGCCATCTGGCGACGGGCAGGATCGGTCGGCCTGGAATGGGGCCTTTCTCTGTCACCGGGCAGCCGAACGCGATGGGCGGACGGGAAGTCGGCGGGCTTGCCAACCAGCTTGCAGCTCACATGGACCTCGGCGATCCGGCGGCGCGCGATGTCGTCGGCGGCTTTTGGAACAGTGACAGACTGCCGCACGGCCAGGGTCTCAAGGCCGTCGATCTGTTCGATGCGGTAGCCGACGGACGGGTCAAGGCTCTCTGGGTCATGGCGACCAACCCGGCCGACAGCCTGCCGAATGCCGATCTGGTCACGCGGGCGCTGGAGGCTTGCCCGTTCGTGGTGGTCAGCGATGTGATCGAGAAAACCGATACGACCTTGCATGCCGATGTGCTGCTTCCGGCGACGGCCTGGGGCGAGAAGGACGGTACCGTCACCAATTCGGAGCGCCGGGTCTCTCGCCAGCGCGCTTTTCTGAACGCGCCGGGTGAGGCAAAGGCCGACTGGTGGATCATCTCCGAAATTGCCCGCCGCATGGGGTTCGCGGAGGCTTTCCCCTATCGGTCTCCGGTGGACATCTATCGGGAACATGCCCGGCTTTCCGGCTACCGGAACGACGGCGCCCGGCTCTTCTCTCTGGCCGCGCATGCCGATATTGACGCGGCCGCATTTGACGGGATGACACCGTTCCAGTGGCCGCTTGCAGGCGAGGAAAAGCGGCAGGGCGAGAAGCGGCTATTCACCGATGGCGGATTTCCTACGTCAGATGGCCGGGCGAGGCTCATACCGGTCACGCCACCTGCCAAACGGGCGCGGGAGCCGGGTCTTTTCAGGCTGAATACCGGCCGGGTCCGCGATCACTGGCACACCATGACGCGCACCGGAAAGTCCGCCCGGTTGTCGCAGCATATCGCCGAGCCCTTCCTTGAGATTCACCCCCGGGATGCAGATGCACTCGGTCTGGACGCAGCCGGGCTTGCCCGTGTGGAATCCGGTTTTGGAACGGCGACCCTCCGGGTTCTGCACTCTGGCCGGGTGGCGCCGGGGACGGTTTTCGTGCCGATGCACTGGACGGCCCAGTTTTCGAGCGCGGGCCGGATTGGCGCCGTGATCAAGCCGGACACGGACCCGGTATCGGGCCAGCCCGCGCTGAAAGGCACGTTTGCGCGCATCTCCGCCGTGGCTCCCGAATGGTTTGGTTTCGCTGTGCTGCGGGAGCGTCCGCAGGCGGTTCCGGACAGCTATTGGGCGCTGGCGACGGCGCCGGGTGGATGGCGTCTGGAGGCGGCGGGCGAAAGCAACCCTGAAGACTGGCCTGCCTATGCCCGTGCCCTGTTCGGCATGGAGGCGGATCAGGAGCTGCTTTCGTTCCTGGATGAACGCAGCGGGCATCACCGGTTCGCGGCATTCGAGAATGACAGACTGATCGGTGCGCTGTTTGTCGGCCCGGAGCCGGTTGCCGCCTCCCGCAATTGGGCGGCGGGTCTTCTCGCGGCGGATTTCCGCCGTCCGCAGGACCGGCTTTTGACGCTGGCCGGACGGCCCGCTGCCGGGGAGGTCGAGGAGGGATCGATCATCTGTTCCTGCTTCAGCGTTGGCATCAACCGGATCGCGGGCGCTGTTGCTGACGGGCGGGCGGTGACCGTCGATCAGGTCGGCGACGTGCTTTCCGCCGGTAGCAATTGCGGCTCCTGCCGCGGTGAAATCCAGAGGATCATAGACAATGCGCGGCATCAAAAAACCGGCTGAGCGGCGTCCGGCACGGCTGGAGCCCCTCGCAGTCCTTCCTGTCTTCTGCACCCTTGATCGCAAGCCGGTGCTGGTCGCGGGCGGCACGGATGCCGCCGCCTGGAAAGCGGAGTTGCTCGCGGCGGCGGGGGCGCATGTCGTCGTGTTTGCCGAAGATATCTCCGAAGAGATGCAGGAGTTGCTGGATAATGGCGCGAGCGCGGGCCGCATTGTCCGGATGGCGCGTGACTGGCGTGCGCCAGATCTCGACGGCATGGCCTTCGCTATCTGTGATGCCGTGTCCTATGAAGAGGCCGTGCGCTTCCATGCGGCGGCACGGGCCGCCGGTGTCATCGTCAATGTGATCGACAAGCCAGAATTTTGTCAGGTTCAGTTCGGCTCCATCGTCAATCGCTCGCCGGTGGTGGTCGGCATTTCGACCAGCGGAGCGGCGCCGATCCTCGGCCAGGCCGTGCGCCGCCGGATTGAAACGGTTCTGCCGCGTGCATTGGCTGCCTGGGCCGGGCTTGCAGAACGTGTCCGCGAGGAGGTGATGGAGCGGTGCATGCCGGGCGCCGGGCGCCGCGCTTTCTGGGAGCGGTTTGTCGATCTTGCATTTACCGGGGCGGAGCCGGACAGGACGTCCGGCAATGCATCCGGGTTCATCTCCCGCCTGATCGGTGCCGATAAAGAGGCACGTCAGGGCAAGGTCACACTGGTCGGCGCCGGACCCGGCGCGGCCGATCTGATGACCGTCAAGGCAGTCCGCGTCCTGCAGTCGGCGGATGTCATCCTGTTCGATGATCTGGTGTCGGACGAGGTGCTGGAACTGGCTCGGCGCGAGGCCAAGCGCATGCTGGTCGGCAAGCGTGGCGGGCGTGAGTCCTGCCGCCAGGAAGATATCAACGCGTTGATGGTGAAGCTGGCGGGGCAGGGCAAGCACGTGGTGCGGCTGAAATCCGGTGATCCGATGGTTTTCGGGCGTGCGGGCGAGGAAATCGCGGAGCTGGAGAATGCGGGCATTCCGGTGACGGTGGTGCCGGGAATTACTGCAGGTGCCGCCATGGCCTCGGCGTTCGGTACGTCATTGACACACCGGGACCGGGCGCAATCGGTTCGCTTTGTCACCGGGCATTCGCGGGATGGCGGTCTGCCGGAAACGCTCGACTGGAAGGGCCTCGCCGACCCGGCGACAACGACGCTGTTTTACATGGGGGGCCGTATGGGCGGGCGAATCTCGGCCCGTCTCCTCGATGCCGGTCTGCCGGGGGAGACGCCGGTCGCTGTGGCGCGGGATATCAGCCGGTCTGGTGAGCGTTGCTGGTTTGGTACCCTGTCGGCGCTTGGTGACGGGATAGACGAGATCGGATTTGACCGGCCGGTGCTGATCGGTGTGGGGGCCGTCTTTGCCGATGCGGCGGTACGCGCGGCCGCGCCTGCCGAGAGTGATGAAGGGGCCAGGCTGTTTGCGGGCGGGTTCAGTCGAATGGTGTGACCTGACAGTCCGGCGCTATCGAGCTGAAACTGTCGTCGATATCTATCCTGAGATGAGCGGACAGCACCCGGGTTAATGTGCCGTCCCCGTCCGACAGCGGAAGATCCAGGCCGATCACCTTGATGTGGTCGCGCTTGTGCTGTGTGAGAAGGCCGCCGGCAATGCCGATGAAAGGCGCCTTTGTCATGGCTTCGAAATAGCGCCGTTCCGTGGCCCAGCTCTCGGGACTTTCCGACTGTTTGCCGAGGGTTTCCCCGGTGTAGTCGACGCCCCACCAGTCAGCGAGCGTGGTACCCCAGAGCGTGAAGCGGATGTCGATCGGATCCCGCTCGATCTTGGCGATGAAGACCCGCCCGAGCCAGGCTTCGAAGTCATTGATCTCGAATGCCCTGCGCGGCGGTAAACCGCCCCCGTCCGGTTGCCGTTGCTGCCAGGTCTCAACCAGATTGGCGAATGGTCCGAAACTCTTCGCGGAAGCATCGAGTGGGCAGCATCCGTAAGACCAGTCGGAAGCAATCGCGGGCGCCTGCGACCATCGGCCGAGCGGTGGTGTCGCTCTGAATTGAAAGGTGCCCTGAATTACCAAAGATCGTCCTTGCGGTTGATCCCGTCGTCCGGTCGACGAGACGGTCTCCAGAATATCACTCGATGATGAAGTCTAATCAGAAAAGGGCTCTCTCGTCTGCATCGAGCTTTATTCCGTGGTGAAGAGCGGCGGTTTTTCGCTTTCGCGCGGCGTTACCATTAGGCGCTCATCACATGAAGGAAGGAAGCAACGCTGCCATTTATGCTGCCGGAATTAGGCCAGAACTCACAAATAATATAATGCTTTTATTTAATAGACGAATAAGTTTAAGAATTAGCCATGAGCCAGGTCAACGCACAGTCCGGAAGTGAGCAGCCGCGCCGGCGCGGGCGCCCGCCTGTTGCCCCGGCCGATCAGGCTGCACGCAAGGCATTGATGCGGGCTGGCCTCGTCCACCTGACGGAGCGTGGCTATTCGTCGGTCGGTGTGGATGAGATCCTGCGCACATCCGGGGTGGCAAAGGGCAGTTTCTATTATCATTTCGGCTCCAAGGCCGCGTTCGGCAGCGCCCTGATCGATGCCTATCACGCCTATTTCGCGGTCAAGCTGGCTGCCTGGTTTGAACGGCCCGACCTCGCGCCGCTCGACCGGTTACGTGGCTTCATTGCCGATGCCGAGCTTGGCATGGCGCAGCATGGCTTCCGGCGCGGCTGCCTGATCGGCAATCTGGGACAGGAGATGGCTTCACTTCCGCCGGAATTCAGCGATCGCCTGATCGCGGTTCTGGAGGACTGGCAGCACCGCACCGCTGCTTGTCTGCGGCTGGCACAGGAGGCCGGGCAGATCCCGGCACACCATGCCCCGGATGAGCTGGCCGCCTTTTTCTGGATTGGATGGGAAGGCGCGGTTCTGCGCGCCAAGTTAGAACGCAAGGCAGAGCCGTTGCGGCAGTTCGCCGACGGGTTTCTGCGCCTGGTTACACATTAGAGGAGGAAAATAAATGTTCGACGCGATCCTGATTGAAAAGGACGAAGACGAACGGCGCGTTGCCCTTGGGCAAGTCGAATTCGGGGCGCTCGATGAGGGCGACGTCGCAGTCGATGTCGCTTGGTCGACGCTGAACTACAAGGATGCGCTGGCAATCACCGGCAGCTCCCCTGTCGTGCGCAGCTTCCCGATGGTGCCGGGGATCGACTTTGCCGGCATCGTGACGGAAAGCCGCCATGCGGAATACAAGCCCGGCGACCGGGTTGTCCTGAACGGCTGGGGCGTTGGCGAGAAGCACTGGGGCGGGTTGTCGAAGCGCGCGCAGGTGAAGGGCGACTGGCTGGTGCCGTTGCCGGACGGTATTTCCATGCGCCAGGCCATGGCCATCGGCACGGCCGGCTATACGGCGATGCTTTGCGTCATCGCTCTGGAAGAGGCGGGTCTGACACCGGATATGGGCGAGGTGGTTGTCACCGGCGCGTCCGGCGGTGTCGGCAGCGTGGCGACGACCCTTCTTGCCGCGAAGGGCTACAGGGTTGCAGCCGTCACCGGCCGCCTGAACGAAGCCGGGTATCTCAAGGATCTCGGCGCCGCGAGCATCGTCAATCGGGCGGAGCTTTCGGATGCGGCCCGGCCGCTGAACAAGGAGCGCTGGGCGGGTGCCGTCGATGTCGCCGGGGGCATGGTGCTGGCGAACGTTCTGTCCATGATGAAGTATCGCGGCGTGGTCGCGGCCTGCGGCCTTGCCGCCAGCATGGACCTGCCGACAAGCGTGGCGCCGTTCATTCTGCGCGGGATAACGCTCAGGGGCGTGGACAGCGTGATGTGTCCGAAGCCGGAGCGGATTGCCGCCTGGGGCCGCCTCGCGACGGATCTCGATATGCGAAAGCTTGAATCGATGGTCGCGGAAGTTCCGATGAAGGACGTAATCGAGACAGCGCCGCGCTTCCTGAAGGGAGATGTTCGTGGCCGTGTCATCGTACCGGTCTCCCCAGATCTGAGCTGACAAGAAAGGTTCCGGAGATGCTCGATCCTCAACTTGTTACCGAGCCGCCAGGCGAAGAGCGGGCAATCCAGCGTCTTCGGGACTGTCCCAACTGGGGCTATCTGCTGCATGAATTTGAAATTCTCTACCGCCATGGCTCGGCGGGAGGGAGCAAGGCGATCCGGAGCCACCGGAAGCGCGTCCGCGAGACCTTGTCGGCGGTCATCGATTCAAACCCGGAAGTGATCGAGCGGGTGCCCGAGCAAAAGCCCGTCACGGCGCATCTGCCGCGCGCTTTCGACCTCGGCGCCCGCAATGTTCTTGGCAGTCTGAGCCGGTCTCTGGAACGGGTCTCGGATTATCTGACATGGGAATATGGTTATGCCAAGGTCCCGAGGCCGCTGGCCCAGAAATACGGCTTTTGCCATATCCTGGGGCCGCAGGGGCCGGTCAAATCCGAGCGGTTGATCCTTGGCTTCGTCCTGTTCGCGCCGAACACGACCTACCCGCAGCACAGCCATCGCGATATCGAGGAAAGCTATATTTCCGTCGCCGGTGCCTGGTCGGAGAATGAGCAGGCGGTCTATGCGCCGGGATCGCTGATCCTGAACAAGCCGGGGCAGGAGCACCGGATCACCACCGGGCAATTCGATCCGTGCCTGCTGGCCTGGGCCTGGATCGGTCCGGGGGAACGTCTTGCGGAGCCGGGCATGAAATTCTCCAAAAGCCGCAAGCGGGTTGAGCACGGGATCTGATTGGGCGGTTTCAGATATGGATTACCGCAACTATCTGGATGCGGAGGTGCTTGGTTTCATCGATCGGATGAACGGGTTCTATCCGCCGGAATCCCTTGACCTTCCCATGGCGGAGAACCGCAGGATCTACGATCATATGTCCGCGGTTTTCCGGGAGGCGCCGCCGGAGACTGTGACCGCGCACACCCTGTCGCTGGAAAGCCCGGCAGGACCGGTGCCGGTCCGGCTATACCAGCGGGAAGTCCCGGATAATCGGGCGGCCATTCTCTATTTCCATGGCGGCGGCTTTGTCCTCGGCGGCCTGGAAAGTCACGACGATATCTGCGCGGAAACCTGCGCCCGCACAGGCTTTCAGGTCGTGGCGGTGGATTACCGGCTTGCCCCCGAACATACGCATCCGGCCGCGTTCGAGGATGCCTGCCATGCTTTCGAGTGGCTGAGCGGCACCGTGGGTAAACCAATCGTGCTGATGGGGGAGTCCGCCGGCGGTAATCTGGCTGCCTGCCTTGCCCATCACGCCCGCAACATGCCGTCTCCGCCGATCGGGCAGGTGCTTGTCTATCCTTCCCTGTGCGGTCCCGGAAAAGGGGGCAGCCACATCACGCATGCCGATGCACCGCTGCTGGCCGAGAAGGATCTGGATGTCTATCTTCGGCTGCGTACCAACGACAGCCCGGACTATGCCGACCCGCGCCTCATCCCCTATGCCGACCCTGACTTTTCCGGGTTGCCACCGACTGTCGTCTTCACGGCGGAATGCGATCCTCTGTCGTCGGACGGTGATCTCTATTGCGCGCGGGTTCGGGCCGAAGGCGGGCAGGCTGTATGGATTGAGGAAAAAGGTCTCGTTCACGGATACTTCCGCGGCCGGACGCAATCCTCCCGGGCCCGCGCTTCGTTCGAGCGGGTGATGCTGGCGATCCTCGGCATGCTGCCGGACGTTTGAGCCTGAAGGCCATGCCCCGCTAAGGGGGCAAATTCCATCTTGAGTGAATCACTTGGCATTGCCGGGCAGATGGGGATTTGTATAGTGTTTGGAATTACGAAACGTAAACCTACAGAGGAAGC
>NZ_CAXBDC010000027.1:0-45294 GCF_963974195.1 uncultured Nisaea sp. | reverse complement strand
GCATAGTCATGCACGGCGCCGTTGGTATCGGGATATTGCAGCAGGACGGCAAAGGCGTCTTCCGGCAGGGTGTCGTTCTCGTCGCCGACCACCACGGTCAACCCGGCCGGTGTGGCCCGGGTCTGCAGCACGTCGATGGTCTGCGGATGACAGTTCCGGGAGACGAAGAAGACAGTGCCCTTGTTCTTCGATGCCTTGTGGCAGAAGGCCATGGCTTCCGCCGCCGCCGTGCCCTCGTCGAGCAGGGAGGCATTGGCGATTTCCAGACCGGTCAGATCGCCGATCATGGTCTGGAAATTGAGCAGCATTTCCAGCCGGCCCTGGCTGATTTCCGGCTGGTACGGCGTATAGGCTGTGTACCAGGCCGGGTTTTCCAGGATGTTGCGCTGGATGACGGCGGGCACGCGGGTGCCGTAATAGCCCATGCCGATCAGGGTGCGGTTCACCGTGTTGGTGTTGGCATATTGGCGGAGCTTCTGCAGCACCGCGCTTTCGGTCTGGGCGGGCGGCAGGTCGAGCGGCTCCGTGACGCGGATCTTTGCCGGAACGGCGGCATCGATCAGGGCGCCGAGGCTCTCGTAGCCGAGAGCCTTCAGCATTGTTGCCTGATCATCCGGGCCGGGGCCGATATGACGGCGAATGAACTCTTCGCTTTCTTCCTGTTCGGCGAAGGCCAGCCTGTTGTCCATCATCTCTTCTGCTCCTTCCGGCCCGCGGGCCGTACGTCATCTCGTCTATGGGGCGCCAGAACGACACCCGGCCTCAGGCTTCCGCGTGCGCCTTGTAGGCGTCGGCGTCCATCAGGGCGTCGAATTCGGCCTTGTCGGAAATCTTGATCTTGTAGAACCAGGCTTCGCCTTCGGGATCGCTGTTCACCAGATCCGGCGTGTCGGCCAGCGCGGCATTGGCCTCGACCACTTCGCCCGTGACCGGTGCGTATAGTTCGCTCGCGGCTTTCACGGATTCGACGACGGCGGTTTCGTCGCCCTGTGCGACGGTTTTGCCGACATCCGGCACTTCCACGAACACGACTTCGCCGAGCTGTTCCTGCGCGAAATCGGTAATCCCCACGGTGCCGATCTCGCCGTCGAGATCAATCCATTCATGGTCTTCGGTGTAGCGGCGTTCGCTCATATCTGATCCCCTCAGGTGCTTTGTTTTAACGTTTGTAGCCGTTCGGGACGAACGGCATCTTGGCGGTTTTGGCGGGCAGGGCTTTGCCCCGAACGACAACATTTACAGCGCTACCGGCGGCGGCATGTTCCGTGGTGACGTAGCCCATGGCCAGCGGTGCCTCGAGGCTCGGCCCGAAGCCGCCGCTGGTGATGCTGCCGATGCTGGTGCCGTCGGGCGCCTGGATTTCGGTGCCTTCGCGGGCGGGTGCCCGTCCGTCCGGCAGGATGCCGACGCGCTTGCGCGGGGCGCCGTTCTTGATTTGACCCAGAATGACATCCGCGCCGGGAAAGCCGCCTTCCTCCCGCCGGCGCTTGCCGATGGACCAGGTAAGCGCGGCCTCGACCGGCGTCGTTGTCTCGTCGATATCGTGGCCGTACAGGCAGAGCCCGGCTTCAAGCCGCAGGGAATCCCGGGCGCCAAGTCCGATGGCCTCCACGTCGTTTTGAGCCAGAAGTTTGCGGGCAAGGGCGTCGGCCTGATTGGCGGGCACGGAAATTTCGTAGCCGTCCTCGCCGGTATAGCCGGAGCGGGTGACGAAGCAGGCAGCCCCGTCCACATCCATCTCGGCGCCGGTCATGAAGCTGAGGGTCGCGGCGGCCGGGGCGAGGGCGGACAGCGCGGCTTCGGCGCCAGGGCCCTGCAACGCGATCAGCGCGCGGTCTTCCAGAACGGTGATTTCGGAGGAGAGGTTGGCCCGCATATGGGCGATATCGGCATCCTTGCAGGCCGCGTTGACGACGACCATCAACCCGTCCTCGATCCGGCAGACCATCAGATCGTCCAGAATACCGCCTGCCTCGTTCGTGAACATGCTGTAGCGCATCTGGCCGACGGCGAGGCCGTCGAGATCGCCCGGCGCCAGTCGTTCCAGGTCGCGCGCCGCATCGGAACCGGTCAGCTTGACCTGGCCCATGTGCGAGACATCGAACAGCCCGGCCTTGGCGCGGGTATGCAGGTGCTCGGCCTTGACCCCGGCGGGGTACTGGACCGGCATGTCATAGCCCGCGAACGGCACCATCTTGGCGCCGAGCTCGACATGCAGTGTGTGCAGGGGAGTCTTGAGAAGGGTGGTTTCGGTCATAGGTCTCTCCGGTCAGCGTAAGGCATCCCGGCGAACTGCCGGAACCTGCCCCCTCTGTCGCTAACCTGAGAGATTCACCCGGCGAACTCTGTGCCGGGCTTTCACCGTGGGTGAGACGGTTTCCCGTCTACTTTCCAGAAGTTCCTCGCCTCAAGGTCCTTTTGCCTGAGAGTTTCCGGGGGCGGTTGCTCCTTCGGCGCCGACCATGTGGCCGGTCTCTCCCTTGAGGGTCGTCGGTAGTGGCGAAACAATAGTCGCCGTAATTGAAAAAGAAAAGGGGCGTTGGCGATCAGGCGCTATCAGCTATGCCGGACCTAGCGCCGCCGCGAGCGGTTATAGGCGAGCTGTTCCTTCGTCAGCTGGAAGCCGATCAGCACCCGGTAGTCGTTCAGGATCTTGCGGTCCGCCGGATAGGGGATCTTCGGCTCGAACTCGTCCTTGATGGCGACGCGGCGCAGGTTGCCCTTGAAGGGCAGCGTGTTGTCGAAGGTCTGTTTGGCGATCACCGCGCCGGTCTCGTCCGAGATGGCGAGGAAGTAGGTCACGGCCGCCTGGTTGCTCTTGTTGGCCGGGCCGCGGGCGGCGATGACCTGGAAGGCGATATCCATGACCAGCTCATCGCTTTCGAAATTGCAGATCGCGCTGAGGCTGGCCAGCTGGGCGTCGAATCGGACATCGGTGAGGTCGCCGACGGCGCCGTCGGTGAACTCCGTCACATGGTCCAGATCGCTGACGAAATTCGTCACCGGGCAGCCCGGCGGCGGGCCCTTGTCGCTGGAGCAGGCGGCCACGAGCGCCAGCAGCACAAGCGGCAGCAGGACGCGGGTCGGAAAGCGGAAACGCGATTGAGAAAACATGGCTCAGCTCTGCTAGGGTTCAGTCGGCGCACACACTACCCGCTCGGGGACGGACCCGCAAATGGGCATGGCGTGCTTCTGTCTTCTATGGACAAGTTTTTACCGAAGGACTACATCGCGGGCATGAACAAAGCCGATCTCACCATTCTGCTGGCCACACCGCGCGGTTTTTGCGCCGGGGTGGACCGGGCCATCCAGATTGTCGAGCGCAGCCTCGAGAAGTACGGCGCGCCGGTCTATGTCCGGCACGAGATCGTGCATAACCGCTATGTGGTCGAGGGCCTGGAAAAGAAGGGCGCGATCTTCGTCGAGGAACTGGACCAGGTGCCGCTCGACGCGCCGGTGGTGTTCAGCGCGCACGGCGTGCCGAAATCTGTTCCGGCCGAGGCCGCGCGGCGCAACATGGTCTATCTCGACGCCACCTGCCCCTTGGTCAGCAAGGTGCATCTGGAAGCCGAACGGCACATGAAGCAGGGCCGCCACCTGATCCTGATCGGCCATGCCGGGCACCCCGAAGTGATTGGCACCATGGGGCAGGTTCCGGACGGTATCATCACTCTGGTGGAAACCCGCGAGGATGCGGAGACGGTCAGCTTCGAGGGCGATCCGGACCTCGCCTTCATCACCCAGACCACGCTGTCGGTGGACGACACGGCGGAGATCGTCTCGGTGCTGCAAAGCCGCTTTCCGAAGATGGTCGGGCCGGCGAAGGAAGATATCTGCTACGCCACGACGAACCGTCAGGAAGCAGTCAAAGCCATTTCGGAGCGCTGTGACGGCATGGTCGTCATCGGCGCGCCCAATTCCTCGAATTCCAAGCGTCTGGTGGAGGTCGCCAAGGGGCGCGGCTGCGACAGGGCGCTGCTGATCCAGCGTGCCGCCGATATCGACTGGGACTGGATGGCCGATGTCTCCGTGCTCGGCATCACCGCCGGAGCGTCCGCTCCGGAAGTGCTGGTTGACGAGGTGATCGAGGCCTGCCGGGCGCATCGCGCCGTTACCATCGAAGAGGTGACGGTCGCCCGCGAGGACGTCCATTTCAAATTGCCCCGCGAGTTGGCGAGTTAAGTCCTTGGCCGTTTACACGTCTATTTCCGACGAGGACCTCGCGTCCTTTCTCGCCGCGTACGATATCGGCGATCCGGTCTCCTTCTCCGGCATTGCCGAAGGGGTCGAGAATTCGAACTTCATGGTCCGGACCACGACCGGCACCTACATCCTGACGCTTTACGAGAAGCGGGTGAATCCGGACGATTTGCCGTTTTTCCTGAACCTGATGAACCATCTCGCGGACAAGGGCCTGTCCTGCCCGCAACCGGTCAGAACGCGCTCCGGAGAGATGCTCAGCCGCCTGAACGGCCGTCCGGCGGCAGTGGTGACCTTCCTGGAAGGCATCTGGCACCGCAAGGCAATGCCGGTCCATTGCCGGGCGCTGGGCACGGAGCTGGCCCGGATGCACGAGATGGGCAAGGATTTCGGCATGGTCCGGGAGAACAGCCTTTCGGTGAATTCCTGGCGGCCGCTTCTGGAATCCTGCGGTGCGGCGGCGGACGGCGTGAAACCCGGGCTCTATGCCTTTCTTGAAGCCGAGATCGATTATCTGGAAAAGAACTGGCCGGCGGACCTGCCGCGCGGCGTGATCCATGCGGATCTGTTCCAGGACAATGTCTTCTTTCTCGGGGACGAGTTGTCCGGCTTCATCGATTTCTATTTCGCCTGCACCGATATGCTGGCCTACGACCTTGCCATCTGCCTGAACGCCTGGTGCTTCGAGACGGACGGCAGCTTCAACATCACCAAGGCGCGGCAGATGATCACGGCCTATCAGGCGGCCCGCAGCCTCTCCGGCGCCGAGCTTGCCGCTCTGCCGGTGCTTGCGCGCGGCTCCGCCACCCGTTTCCTGCTGACCCGCCTTTATGACTGGCTGAACCATCCGGAAGGCGCGTTCGTGAAACCGAAGGATCCCATGGAATATCACCGCAAGCTGAGTTTTCATCAGAGCGTCACCTCCAGTGCGGGATATGGCATCTGATGGCTGGCAAACGGGTCGAGATCTATACGGACGGCGCCTGCAGCGGTAACCCCGGCCCCGGCGGCTGGGGCGCGATCCTGCGCTATGGCGACACCGAGAAAGAACTTTCGGGCGGCGAGAAAGAGACCACCAACAACCGCATGGAAATGATGGCGGCGATCACGTCGCTGGAATCCCTGACCCGGCCGATGCATGTCGATATCTATACGGACAGCACCTATGTCCGCGACGGCATCACCAAGTGGATACACGGCTGGAAAAAGCGGGGCTGGCGCACCGCCGACAAGAAGCCGGTGAAGAACATGGAGCTGTGGCAGCGGCTTGAGGCCGCCGTCGAGCGGCACGAGATCGAATGGCACTGGGTCAAGGGCCATGCCGGCCATCCCGAGAACGAGCGGGCGGACGAGCTGGCGCGCCTGGCCGTACCGTGAGCGCTTCCATCGGGGCTGCTGGCGCCGGGGCACCGGTTTCGGAGACCCGCTGGGACATTGTCTTGCTCGCCGTCGGCGCGGGCATTGTTGCCGCCCTGCAGGTCGGTAAGGTCCCGCCCGCGCTGCCGGATATCCGGGCCGGGCTCGGCCTTTCGCTGGTCGCCGGGGGCTGGCTGGCCTCCCTGCTGCATCTTTTCGCCGCTTTATTCGCCATTCTCATCAGCATGGCGACGGACCGGCTTGGGCCCGCCCGCATGGCGGTTGCGGCGATGCTTGTGATCGCCGCCGGCTCTGTGCTCGGCGCGGTCTCCGGCTCCGCGCTCGCCCTGTTCGCCGGACGGGCGCTGGAAAGCCTCGGGTTCGTTGCCACCTCGATTGCCGCGCCGACCCTGATCGTCGCCGCCGCCCGGCCGACCCATCGCTCTCTGGCGCTCGGCATCTGGTCCGCCTATTTCCCCATTGGCGCCGCCATCGCGATGGTTGCCGCGCCGGTGTTGATGGCCGCTGCCGGATGGCGCGGGCTCTGGCTGGCGGATGCGGGTATCTGCGTTGTCTTCGCCGTTATTCTGGCCGTACTCACGGCGCCGTCCCGCTGGTCCGGCTCTCCACGGCCCAGTCGGGAGCGCGGTTTCAGGGACGTGTTGGGCACATTGCGTCTGCCTGGCCCTTACCTTTTTGCAACGGCCTTCTTCCTCTATGCCTGCGCGATTTTCGCGCTGATGACCTGGATGCCGACCTTTCTGATCGAGCGGATGGGCTATTCCCTCGAAGGCGCGGCCCTGATCGGGGCTGCTGTGGTGCTGGTCAATATCGTGGGTAATCTCGGCGCCGCCTGGCTGATGCACCGCCACGTGCCGCGCTGGTTCATTGTCGCGATCAGTTTTATCGGGATCATCGGCACGGCCTGGTTCGTCTTTGCCGGGGATGCGCCCGATGCGTTCCGGGTGCCGGCGGCCATCGCCATGTCCTGCATCGCCGGCGTGCTTCCCGCCGCATGTCTGGCCGGTGCCCCCGCGCATGCACGCACAACATCGGAGGTGGCGACCTGCAGCGGCGTTGTCGTGCATGGCTCCAACCTCGGAAACCTGCTGGCAGCCCCGATCTTCGCCACGGTGGTGACCTATTTCGGCGGCTGGTCGAACGGGCACCTGCCGATGATCGGTCTTGGTTTGGCCGGGCTGGTGCTGGTGTTCTGGATCAAGCTGGTGGATAGAGGCCACTAGCTGCTGGCTTTTGCTTTCGGTCTTCAGCAGGCATGAAGGATCAGCGCGGTACCACCATCGGTGTGCCGGTGACGGGATCGGGTGTGATCATTGCATCGAGCCCGAAAGCACGGTGCAGGTTTTCCTCGCTCAGAACAGCGTCCGGCGTGCCGGTGGCGACCAGTCCTTCGGGGCCGAGCAGGACCAGATGATCCGAATAGCGGGCCGCGAGATTGAGGTCGTGCAGCACGGTGATGACCGTGGTGCCGTCCCGCCGGTTCCGTTCCTGCAACAGCGCGAGCACTTCAAGCTGGTGGCGCAGATCCAGCCATGTCGTCGGCTCGTCCAGCAGCAGGTAGGGCGTGTCCTGTGCCAGCACGAGCGCGATCCAGGCCCGCTGCCGCTGCCCGCCGGACAGTGTGTTCAGCGGACGGTCCATCTGGTCTTCCAGACCGACATGGCGCAGGGCCGCGGTGCATTTTTCCAGATCCTGCGCGCTCCAGGCCGCGAGCAGCCCGCGCCACGGTGTCCGGCCGCGCTTGATCAGCTCCATGACGGTGATGCCGTCCGGTGCGTTCGGCGCTTGCGGCAGGATCGCCAGACGCCGGGCTAGCGCCCGTGTGTCGAGGCTGAACACATCCTCTCCGCCAAGGGTGACGGTTCCTCGCGACGGGCGGAGCAGGCGGGCAAGGGCGCGGAGCAGGGTGGATTTTCCGCAGCCGTTCGGGCCCAGAATGGAGGTCACCTGCCTGTCCGGGAAGGCAAGAGACAGATCCGCGATCACGGCTTTGTCGCCATAGCCGAGGGTCAGGTCTTCGGTTTTCAGAACGGTGTGCGTCACAGGTCCCCCGTCTCCATTTCCCGTAGCAGAAGCCATATCAGATAGGGCGCGCCCAAGATGCCGGTCATCACGCCGACGGGTAGTTGCAGGCCGGGTATGGCGGCTCTTGAAGCCAGATCTGCCAGCACCGTGATGATGGCGCCCGCGGCGGCTGCTGAGGCCAGTTTGCCCGCCGGATGCCGTGCGCCCGTCAGTCTCGCTCCAAGAGGGGCGGCCATCAGGGCGATGAAGGGTAGCGGTCCGGCAACGGCGACGCCGGTTGCGGCGAGCAGCACGCCTGTGACCGCCAGCAGCCCGCGTGACAGGGAAATCCGTGTACCCAGACCGGCGGCGAGATCGTCCCCCAATTCCAGCAGGGCGAGGGAGCGGGTCTGCAGGGCGAGGGCAAGTGTCAGGGCCGCGCCGAGGCCGAAGACTTGCAGCACATGGCCCCAGTTCCGGGCGGCGAGCGATCCGGTCAGCCAGCGTTGCGCCTCGGTCGCTTCTTGGTGCGGCAGACGGGTCATGATGAAGCTGCTGGCGGCGGCGGCGAAGAAGCCGACCCCGAGACCGACAAGGATCAGCGTCAGGGCCGCATGCGTCCCGCTCCGGCCGGACGCGAGGAAGATAACGGCACCGGCGGCAGCAAGGCCGCCGATGGCGGAGAACAGCGGGATGGGCAGGGCGATCCCGGCGGACACGCCCCAGATCGCCGCCAACCCGGCGCCGGAGGTGAAGCCCATGACATCGGGCGAGGCCAGCGGGTTGCGCAGCAGGATCTGGAAAATCGCACCGGACATGCCAAGCACCGCACCCGCGCCAAGCGCCGTGCCGACGCCGGGGCCGCGCAACACCCGGAGGAACAGCGCACCGGGCCCGGAGCCGTGCCAGAGCCCGTCCCAGAGCGCGGCGGGGCCGATCATGACCTGACCTATGGAAAGGCCGAGCAGCACCGCGAGCAGCAGCAGAGCGATGATGAGGAATGCGCCCTTCATGTCAGCGCCCCCGGCCTGAGACGCCGGGCGATCCAGATGAAGACCGGCGCGCCGATCAGGGCCGTCATGATGCCGACGCGGATTTCAGCCGGGGCAACCAGCAGGCGCCCGGCAGTGTCCGCCAGCAGCAGGATCGTGGCGCCGAAGAGGGCGGAGACCAGCAGCTCGAGGCGTAGATTGTGCCCGCTGATGCGCCGGGCGAGCGGCGGCACCATCAGGCCGAGGAAGGCAATAGGACCAGCGATCGATACGGCGGCGCCCGTCAGCATGGTCAGGACAGCCAGCGCGCCGAGTTGAATACGCCCCGGCTTTGTGCCGAGACCCTTGGCAAGCCCGGTACCGAGGGCGAGGGCTTCCAGCCTCGGCGCCAGCAGCAGGGCACATCCGGCACCGAGCGCGGCGATGGCGCTCATCTCCAGCAGTGGCCGGACATTGGCCTGGGCGAGCGATCCGGCGGCCCAGAAACGGAAGACTTCCAGTGCTTCGGTCCGGGTCAGCACGATGGCGGAGACCAGCGACATCAGCAGCGCATTGAGGGCGATCCCGGCAAGGGTCAACCGGACCGGTCCAGCCTCTCCGCGCAATCCGCCGCCGATGGCGAAGACGGCGAGCGATGCCAGGGCGGCGCCGGGAAAAGACAGCGCGGCGATGAACCCGCCATCCGCCCGGCCGAACAGGAAAGCGCCCAGCACGATAGTGAAGGCGGCGCCCGCATTGACCCCCATCAGGCCGGGGTCCGCCAGCGGATTGCGGGTGAGCGACTGCATGATGGATCCGGCCATTCCAAGGCTCGCCCCCGCCGCCAGTCCGGCGATCAGGCGCGGCAGGCGGATATCATGGATCACGATATGCAGCGGGTTCATCGGGTCGAACGCCACGAGGGCATGCCAGATCTCCGGCACGGAGACGGCACGCACACCGGCAGCGAGAGTCGCGATGGCGGCGAGGATCAGCAGCAGGACGGGCAGGGCAAATCTCACCGGGTCAGCCCGGCCTTGACGCTTGAGGGAACGGGCGTGTCCGCATTGCCGTCGAGGGCCAGGGCGATATCCTCCTCAAGCGCTTTCAGGGCAAAGGGCAGGGACAGCACGCTGCCGAAAGACAGGGCGCCGGCAATGAGCGGCCCGGCGAAGACCTCGCGCCCCTGCCAATGGGCGTTGAGGGTCTTGCGCATGGGCAGGGCGACGATGTCCGGCACCGTGTCGAAAGAGGAGACCCAGATCAGCAGATCGGCATCAAGCGGGGACAGGTCTTCCGGCGAGAGCCGGGCGAAGAACGAGTCCGGTGCCGACAGGCTGGCGATTGCCCCGGGCGGGACCAGCCCCAGCTCCTTCAGGAATGTTGCCCTGGTATCGGTGCCGACAAAAGCGCCGGTCTCTCCGCTAGTGTGATAGGCGCAAACGCCGGTCTTTCCTTCCCAGTCCGGATGGGCTTTCCGGGCGCTGGTAAAAGCGCCTCTGGTCCCGGCGATAAGCTGCTCCGCCTTGTCTGCCATGCCGGTTGCCCGGCCGAGAAGGCGCGTCACCACATCCCACGGTGTCCCGTATGCGTCATTGCCTTCCGGATGCATCAGCACCGGCGCTATTTGCGAGAGCAGGTCGTATTCCGCCCGGGAGATGCCGGAGCCGATGCCGACGATCAGGTCGGGCGCGAGCGAGGCGACGATTTCCACCGAGACTTCGCCGGAAAGTACTGTCGGTTTGCTGTCGCCAAGATACGGGGTTGCCCAGGGCCAGACGGCGTGGGGCAGGTTCCCGTACCATTCGCGAATCCCGACAGGAACGATGCCGAGCGCCAGGAGCGGGTCTTGCGTGGTGTATCCGAGGGAGACGACCCTTCTGGCCGGTTTCGGCAGAACGGTCTCGCCGAATGCATGCTTGAATCGGAGATCCTGTTCCGAGGCGAAAGCGGATGGCGAGAAGATGGCCGGGGCAAGGACGGATGAAGCGGCAATGCCGGAGGCAAATATGCCCAGTCCCGCCAGAACCTGCCGGCGGTGCGGGTGCCGGGATCTGCCCGGAATGCTCTGCCTGACCTCCGGGATGCTTTGCTTGGCGCCCCGGATGCTTCGCCTGACCAATGCATCCTGAATTTCCGGTCCGGGTTTTGACACCTCTGTCTCCTCAGTCACGCTACGTGGTCCGGTTTCTTCGCTGCCGACGAACACCAGACCGTAATGATAGTCAATAGCATTTAGGGGGTAGGGGATGTCGACCGGAGTCTATCGGGCCGATGATCCTTGTTATGCGCCATGCTCCGGTTTGCTCCGATTCCGACGCCGGGCCATGGGCCCGTGTCGCCGGATGGCTCGCGTCGTCCTGCCGGATCTGCTGGACTACCCTTTGTTCAAGCCCGCCGGGCGCGCTGGCGGCAAGGGGAGACAAATCGATGAAATCGCATGCGCAAGTCGTTGTTATCGGCGGGGGCGTCGTTGGCTGTAGCGTTCTCTACCACCTGACCAAACTGGGCTGGAAAGACGTGGTTCTGGTGGAGCGCAGCGAGCTGACATCGGGCTCGACCTGGCATGCGGCGGGCGGCATGCACACGCTGAACAGCGACCCGAACGTCACCAAGCTGCAGAAATACACCATCGATCTCTACAAGGAGATCGAGGAGATTTCCGGTCAGGCGACCGGTGTGCATCTGTCCGGCGGGATCATGGCTGCCGGGACTCCTGAACGCCTCGATTATCTGAAGACGATGGTCGCCAAGGGCAAATATATGGGCCTCGATATCGACTTCATCTCGCTGGATGAGGCGCAGCGTCTGCATCCGCTGGTCGATGCCAGCCATTTCACCGGCGCTGTCTATGATCTAAACGAGGGCCATGTCGATCCGTCCGGCGTGACCAACGCCTATGCCATCTCGGCGCGCAAGGGCGGGGCGGAGATCTACCGCCACACCAAGGTCGAGGAACTGGTGGCAGAAAAGGACGGCGGCTGGTCGGTGGTCACTGACAAGGGCACGATCCGCTGCGAAAAGGTGGTGAATGCGGGCGGCCTCTGGGCCCGCGAGATCGGCCGCATGGTCGGGCTTGAGCTGCCCGTGCTGGCGATGGAGCACCATTATCTGATCACCGAGGCGCTGGACGAGATCAAGGCGCTGGATGCCGAGCTGCCGCACCTGATCGATTTCGAGGCCGAGCTCTATACCCGTCAGGAAGGCCAAAGCTTCCTGCTCGGCACCTACGAGAAGGCTTGCGTTCCCTGGTCGCCGCACCAGACGCCATGGGATTTCGGGCACGAGCTGCTGCAGCCGGATCTCGACCGGATCGCACCGTCCCTCGACATTGCCTACCAGCATTTCCCGTTCCTGGCGAATGCGGGGGTGAAATCGATGATCAACGGCCCGTTCACCTTCGCGCCGGACGGAAACCCGCTGGTCGGCCCGGTGCCGGGGCTCCGGAACATGTATCTCGCCTGCGGTGTGATGGCCGGGTTCAGCCAGGGTGGCGGCGTCGGTCTGGCGCTCGCCCAGTGGATGATCGAGGGCGAGCCGGACATGGATATCTATGCCATGGACTGCGCCCGCTTCGGCTCCTACGCGACCAAGGGCTATACCTACGAAAAGGTGAAGGAGAACTATTCCCGCCGCTTCTCCATCACCTTTCCGAACGAGGAACTGCCGGCGGGCCGTCCGCTGCGCAAGACGGCGATCTATGACCGACTGGTGGCGCAGAACGCGGTGTTCGGCGCGTCCTACGGGCTGGAACATGCGCTATGGTTCGCGCCCGAGGGCATGGAGCCGGTGGAGAACGTGACCTTCGGTCGCTCCAACGCCTTCGGTCCTGTGGCCGAGGAATGCAAGGCCGTGCGCACTGGCGTCGGCATGATCGAGATTTCCAGCTTCGCCAAATACGAGGTGACGGGCGAGGGCGCGGAAGCCTGGCTGTCGGAGCTGATGGCGAACAAGATGCCGCGCACCGGCCGCATGGCGCTGACCCCGATGCTCAATCGCCAGGGCAAGATCATCGGCGATTTCACCATCGCCAAGCTGGCGGACGACCGGTTCATGATCTTCGGCTCCGGCATCGCCGAAATGTTCCACCTGCGCTGGTTCTGGGACCACCTGCCGGAAACCGGTGTCTCGATCCAGAGCCGCTGTCAGGAACTGGTCGGCCTCTCCATCGCCGGGCCGAAATCGGCCGATCTGCTGGCGAAACTGACCCATGAGGATGTCTCGACCGAAGCCATGCCGTTCATGTCCTTCCGGGAGATGAATCTCGGCATGCTGCATGCCATGGTCGGCCGGGTTTCCTTCACCGGGGAGCGCGGTTACGAGATCTGGGTGAAGCCGGATTACCTGATCACGCTCTACGACATGCTGGTCTCGGCAGGTGCGGAATTCGGGCTCAGGCATTTCGGTGGCCGGGCGCTCAATTCCCTGCGGCTGGAAAAAGCTTTCGGCGGCTTCCGGGCGGAGTTCACGCCGGATTATTCACCCTTCGAGGCCGGGCTGGACCGCTTCGTCGATATGTCGAAAAACAGCTTCATCGGCCGGGATGCGCTGGCAAAGGAGCAGGAAGGTGGCAGCGGCAAATACAAGCTGATCACGCTGACCATCGATGTTGAGGATATCGACCCGATCGCCGACGAGCCGATCTTCCATGGTGGCAAGGCCATCGGCTGGGTAACCTCCGGCGGTTTCGGTCACACGGTGGGCAAAAGCATCGCGATCGGGTATGTCGCGAAAGAGTTTGCCGGGGAGACGGACGGCTTCGAGGTCGAAATCCTCGGCAAGATCCTGAAGGCGCACCGGATCAGCGCGCCGCTGCATGATCCGAAGGGCGCTCTGATGCGGGGTTGAGCGCCCTGGTTTCGTTCATGACGGGGTTGCTGGGGTGACACTCAAGCCCGTCTCTATGCGAACTCCCAGCCGGCGGTTGCGGCGAGCCCGAGCTGGGATTTCGACACGCCGATGAGGGTGACGGTGCCACCGTCGGACAGGGTCAGGACGGTGTTGCCGCCGCTGTCCGCTGCCGTATAGGTGAGGCCACCGGCGAAAGAGAGAGCGTCGGTGCCGGCCTCGAAGTCGTTCACCATGTCGCTGCCGCCGCCGAAGCCGAAGATGAAGGTGTCCAGGCCATCGCCGCCGGTCAGAGTGTCGTCGCCCCTGTTGCCGGCGATCAGGTCGTCGCCGCTGCCACCAGCGAGCGCGTCATTGCCCTGGCCGCCATAGAGTGTGTCGTTGCCGAGATTTCCATGCAGACTGTCGTCACCGGCGTTGCCGTAGAGGATATCGTTGTCCTGCCCGCCATAGAGCCGGTCCACTCCCTCGCCGCCAGAGAGGGTGTCCGCGCCCCTGTTGCCGTAGAGTATGTCGGCGTCATTGTTACCGTGGAGGATATCGTCGTCCTGACCGCCATAGAGCGTGTCCATGCCGCCGCCGCCAAAGACGGAGTCGTTGCCCTGGTTGCCGTAAATGATGTCCTCTCCGAAACCTGATCCGACCGTATCGTTGCCGCCGCCACCGGCGATTGTATCGTTGCCGTTTCCGAGCGAGATGAACTGGACGGCATCGTCGCCGACGACGTAGTTCGTGCCCTCGCCGCCGATGACGGTGGCGTTGCCGAGGATGGCGGCGAAGTCGATATGGTCGAGCTGCAGCGTCGAGCCGGGCGTCAGGCCGGATGTGTCGATGATGAAGGCATCGCCGCCGCCGGAGGAAGTGCCGGTGAACTGGATTGTCTGTTGTGACCCGCTGTTGTCCGAGAACGTGATGGTCCGGATATCGACCGGAGCTCCGCCGAGGCTGTTTACGAAGGCCTGGCCATGGCCGTCGAGGAAGGACTGGTTCGTGGCCGAGGTGCCGGTTTCCTGGATCTGCCCGGTAAAGGTTGTCCCCGCCGTATCGCCGCTGACCGCCGTGCCGGTGCCGCTGTTCGTCAGTGAAAGCCCGGCGGGAAGGGTGACGGTGACGGTGCCGCCGCTGCCGGTATTGCTCACCAGCGTGCCGGAGGCGGAAGCGCTGGTGTTGTTGGTGAGGGTCTGGTTCGTTACCGCGGTGTCACCCGCGCTCTGGTCGCTCACCGTAAGGCTGCTGCCGGAGGACTGGGGTGCGTGCGAGAAAGTCAGTGTGGAGTTCGTGCCGTCATACGAGACGGAGACTTTCAGGCTGCCGGAGACGCCGGTGATGTTCACGACGTTCGAGCCATCGAGGCTGACTGAGCTGGTGACCGTGGTGCCGTTGAGGGCACTCAGGTCCGTGCTCCCGACGAAGATGCTGTCGCCGACCTCAAATCCCGAGATCGTATCGCCGTTCAGTCTGTTGCCGTTGGAAGTGCTGACGAAGACATCGGCCCCGGAACCGCCGACGAGAATGTCTCGGTCACTGTCCCCGTAAAGGGTGTCGTCGCCCACGCCGCCATAAAGCGTGTTCCCAGCTCCCCCGCTGCCGTCGTCGGCTTTCGCGCCGGCATAGATAACGTCGTTGCCCTCATCGCCATAGAGCAGGTTGAGGGCCTTGCCTCCGCCGTCGTCGCCGTAGAGCGTGTCGTTGCCGGTGCCGCCATAGACCGTGTCCGGGCCGTCGTCCGAGGAGATGAAATCGTCGCCGGCATCGCCGTACAGCACCGCCCCGGTGGTGGTTCCGGTGCCGGCGCCGCCCGGCCCCTGGACGGTGTCGTTCCCATCGCCGCCATAGAACACCGCGCCGGTATTGAAGAAGAAGCCCGAGGTGAAATCGTCCCCGGCACCGCCATAATAGGTGTCGGCGCTCGTGTCGGACTCGGTCGAAGACCCGAGCGTATCGTTGCCGTCGCCGCCGAAAAGCACGTCGCTGCCGCTCCCGGCCCGGAGCAAGTCATTGCCCTCGCCGCCATAGAGCGTGTCGTTGCCACCATCGCCATAAAGGATGTCGTTCAGGGCATTGCCGTAGACGAGGTCTTCACCCAGGCCGCCATACAGCGTGTCGTTGCCGTCGCCGCCAGTGATGGTGTCGTTGCCATCGCCGCCGGTGATCGTGTCGTTGCCGTCATTGCCGATGATGACGTCGTTGCCGGCAAGCGCATCGATATTGTCCGCGTCGCCATCGCTGGTCAGCGTGTCGTCGCCGGTGGAGGGCGTCCCTGTCACGGCAAGCTGTTCGGGATAGGTCTGCAGCGCCTCGGCCGCGAAAAGGGTAGCGGCGACCGGCAGGCTTGCCCATCCGGCATCGCCGCCAAGCGGCCTCGTGGAGGCGTGCACGGTGACGCCGAGCGCCTCCTCCAGGATCTCGACCAGTTCCACTCCGGCGCGCCCGGCGCCGGTCTCGCAGGAGATCAGCACCAGATCGGCATCGGTCGTCAGAGCGGATGCGATACGGTCGAGATTGTGCCGGTTGGCCTTCAGCGCCGCGCTGTCGATGCGCTGTCCTGAGAGTTCGACGGCGCCGGGGGCGCCATGCGCCAGGATCGAGAGCTGGCGGACGCCCGAAGTGCTGGAAAGCACCGCCGCGATTTCCGCCAATGGATCGCCCGAAGCGGCGAGCGTGTGAACCGTGGTTCCGGCCTGCTGACCGGCGGTCAGCAGGTCAGCGTTATGGACTGCCGGATCGATGAACAGATGGTGCTTATTGATTTTCATACCGGACGTGTCCACTAAATTTGTTGAATAAATTAATGATTTTGGAAACGCACAATGCCGGTGGGGTTGGCTGTCAAGCTATTGGAATGATGGGAAAAATTGGAAAACGAATTTGAAAAAATTGGAAAAATTGGAAATTAACAAGTGGATTGGAGGGGGGCGGTCTGGCTTCTCTATTGTCCGCCGGCTCCCAGCCCCGAGACCGTGCATGCACACGGGATGACCGCTTCGTCGATTGACAGTCGCCGTCGCCGCGCCCATCTCTGCGGCTTCCGGGGGCGATTAATCGGGGGCGACCATGGCTGAACTCAGCGGGAAGGTGGCGATTGTCACCGGGGCTTCCGCACCGCGCGGTATCGGGCGGGCGGTGGCCCTGCGTCTGGCGGCGGAGGGTGCGTCTGTCATCGTCAGCGATATCGGGACGCCCGAGGCATCCAGTCGGCTCGCGGATATCGTCTCCGAAATCACGGCAGCCGGGGGGACGGCATTGGCCGTGACGGTCGATGTCACCCGAAAAGCCGATATCGAGACTGCTGTGCAGCTGGCCCGTGAGCATTTCGGCCGGATCGATATTCTGGTGAACAATGCCGGCTCTCTCGCCGGGTCCGCGAACCTGCTGGAGACTGCGCCGGAACAGTGGGAGACCAGCTTCCGGGTCAACCTGCTTGGTCCGGCCATGTTCACCCAGGCGGTGATCCCGGAAATGCGGGCGTCGGGCGGTGGTAGCATCGTTAATATCGGCTCCACGGGCAGTCTCGGCGCTGATGCCGGGTTCGGCGCCTATACCGCCATGAAACACGGGCTGGTCGGCCTGACCAAGACGGTCGCGGCGGAGTTTGGCGTCGATGGCATTCGCTGCAACGTGGTCTGTCCCGGCTTCATCGCGACGGACATGCATGCGGTGGCGAACGAGCGTCTGGCCCGCGAGAGCGGCCGTCCGGTCGATGATGTGAAGCAGGAGCGCTACAAGAGTGTGGCGATTCGCCGGGCCGGGGAGCCGGAAGAGGTGGCTGAGGCAGTCGCGTTCCTAGCCGGCCCGCGCGCGGCATATATCACAGGGATCGCCATGCCGATCAGCGGCGGCACGCCGGTCGGGCTTTAGGGGCGGGAGGACGCGGCCTGCCGCAATTCCGCTTCGGCCATGCGCTTATAGGCGGTGACCAATACCGCGCCTTCGTCGGGCGGGACCGAGATCGCGAGCCGCATGGTTTGCTCGCCAAGATACATAATGAGGAAGCAGGCCGCCCTGACGCTGCTGTCGTCGGCATTCGGAGCGACCCGCAGCAAGGCGTCTGAGAGCAGGGCGCCGCTCTTGCGGCTTTCCGTGATTTCCAGATCCTGCAAGCTCTTGTCCGCCTGTGTGCCGAAACGGATATCCCGGATCACCGGCTCGGCCAGGAACAGTGCGTAGTAGACATCTGTCAGCGTCCCCATGGCTTCGCAGAGCGCATCAAGGCTGGTCACGCCGGCCAATCCGTCCTCAATGCATTTCAGACATTCCGCACCGTAATGCTCTGCCAGCGCCCGGATGATCGCGCTCTTGTCCGGAAAATACTGATAGAGCGAGCCGATCGAGATATCGGCCAGACGCGCTACCTCGCTCATCTTCATGGCGTCGCTGCCCTGATCGGCAATGAGCCCGGCGGCGCAGTTCAGCATCCGCTCCACCCGTTCCCGGCTGCGCTGCTGACTCGGCATCCGCCGGAGCGAGATGTGCTCCAGCGCGATCCGCGACATGTCCGGCAAATTCTTCGACATAACCACTCCGTGAACGCGACCGGCATCTGAGCAAATTCGGTTGACGACAGTAATGTGAGAGTTTATCACATTTTAAAATATGAGGAATACTCACATTATGGAGAAAATGATGAACGACCGTGAAGAGACGGCCCCGATCCTGGTGTTGGGCGGTACGGGTAAGACCGGGAAGCGGGTGGTGAAGCGGCTGATCGAACAGGGTGAGACGGTGCGAATCGGATCCCGAGGGGCAGCGTTACCGTTCGATTGGGACGCGCCGGAAACCTGGGGGCCTGTGATCGCGGGGATGCGGGCGATTTACATCGCTTATCACCCGGATCTTGCGGTGCCGGGGGCGTTGCAGACGGTCGGGGCATTTGTCGAGACGGCGTTGAATGCCGGTGTAAAGCGCATGGTCCTGCTGTCCGGCCGGGGCGAGGAAGAGGCCGAACAGACGGAACAGATGCTGATCGCGTCGGGCGCCGACTGGACCATCGTCCGGGCCAGCTGGTTTTTCCAGAATTTCAGCGAAACCTTCCTGGCCGAAGCGCTTCATTCGGGTGAGGTAGCGTTGCCGGTTGGCGATGTGAAAGAGCCCTTCATCGACGTCGACGATATTGCGGAGATCGCCGCCGCCGCCCTGATAGACCCGGCGCATATCGGCAAGCTCTATGAAGTGACGGGCCCGGAATTGCTGAGCTTTTCCGAGGCCGTTTCCTCCATCGCCGCTGCGACCGGACGGCCGATCCGCTACCGGCAGATCCTGGCGGCGGATTACAAGGCTGCAATGGAGCAGGCCGGTGTGCCGGAAGATATGATTTCACTCGTCCTCTACCTTTTCACCACAGTTCTGGACGGGCGGAACGCCAACGTGACGGATGGCGTCCGCCAGACGCTCGGCCGCGAGCCGCGTCGTTTTGCCGATTATGCGCGGCAGGCCGCCAGGGCCGGTGTCTGGAGCGTTGAAACGCCCGCGCCGGTTTGAGGTCGCATTCCGGGGAACGGTTGTCCTCTGCCTGAAAACCCGCGATCACGCAGCATCGCGGGTTTTTCGTTTGTCGTGCGAAGGATCGGGCGCACATTCATGACATGATCAACCCGCGCCTCTTGAGTGTTGCGACGGCCGTGCCCCGGCATCGCCTTTCGCAATCCGACGCCCTTGCCCATGCCCGAAAGATCTTCGAGGAGCGGGTACCGGCCTTCGCCCGGCTGGCTCCTGTTTACGGTAATGCAGGGGTGGAGAGCCGGTATCTGTCCGTGCCGCTCGACTGGTTCGCCAGGCCACGCAGCTGGGCCGAGGCGAACAGGATCTATCTGCAGGTCGCCGAGGAACTGCTGGCGGATGCTGCGCGCACCGCGCTGGAGGGGGCAGGCATTGCCGCCTCGGAGGTGGACACGCTGATCGTCGTTTCCAGTACGGGCATTGCGACACCGAGCCTGGATGCGCGCATGTTGCGGCGGCTGGATTTCCGGGAGGATGTGAAACGGGTGCCGCTGTTCGGGCTCGGCTGCGCCGGTGGTGTACTCGGCCTCGGCCGGGCGGCACAGTTCGCGGCGAGTGGCGAGGGGGAGACGGTTCTGCTGCTGGTGGTCGAGCTGTGCAGCCTGACCTTTCGCTGGTCCGACACCGGTAAATCCAATCAGGTCGCGACCGCGATCTTCGGCGATGGTGCGGCGGCGGCTGTTTTGCGCGGAGGCGATGGGGAAGGAACAATACTCACCGCCTGGGGCGAACATACCTGGCCGGACTCCCTCGACGTCATGGGCTGGTCGGTGGAGGAGGACGGTTTCGGCGTGATCTTCAGTCCGCGCATTCCGGAGATCGTCCGCACCGGGATGCGGAGCGAGGTGGACCGGTTTCTGGCCCGTCACAAACTGACCTTGTCCGACATTGACCTGCTCGCCTGTCACCCGGGCGGCGCGAAGGTCGCGGCCGCTCTGGAGGAGGCCTTCGATCTGCCCGAGGGCGGGCTCGCGCATGCCCGGTCGGTGCTGCGAGACTATGGAAACATGTCGGCGGCGACCGTGTTCTTTGTACTGGAGCGGATGCGGGCGGATGGAACAGAAGGCCAGCGGGTGCTGGTGCAGGCGCTCGGCCCCGGTTTCACTGCCGGTTTTGCCGTGCTGGAAGGGTAAGCGGGATGGAATTGGGGTGGGCGCAATGGACGGCGCTGGTCGTGGCGGGGTTGCGCCTGGCCGAACTGGTCTACGCCCGGCGCAACCTGACGCGGTTGCTCGCGCGGGGAGGGCAGGAGCACGGCGCGCGGCATTATCCGCTGTTCGTCCTGCTGCATGGAAGCTGGCTGCTGGCCCTGTTCTTTCTGGTGCACGAAGCAAAGGTGCCGAGCCTGCCACTGCTCGCTCTCTTCGCCGTCCTGCAGGCCGTCCGCGTCTGGATCATCGCCAGCCTCGGTCCATACTGGACCACGCGGATCATCACCCTGCCGGATGCGCCGCTGGTCCGGTGCGGCCCTTACCGGTTTCTCCGGCACCCGAACTATCTGCTGGTCGCAGTGGAAATCCCGCTGCTGCCGCTCGCTTTCGGCGCCTGGGACATTGCACTGCTGTTCGGTGCCGCGAATCTGGCGCTGCTGGCCTACCGGATACGGGTTGAGGAAGCGGTTCTGGCGGGACGCCGGACGCTTTAGTTCCTCCTCAATCCAACAACACGTCCGTCATCCCGTCGAAAGACGGGACCCAGGAGAAGACGGACTCAGCTCTGTGATCATCTGGGTCCCGGCTCTCCGGCCGGGATGACGACTAATATAAATTCCCGGCCTCAGAACCCGGCGTCGCCTTCCCAGTATTTGTCGTTCAGGTTCCGCATCAGCTTGTCGTGGCTCTTCTCGAGGCAGCCGCGCAGGCGGACGTTGTAGCCCTGATCGCCATAGGCCTTACAGCGCGCGTAAGCGTCACGGGCGGCCTCGATGCCCTGCGGCGCGAACTGCCGCAGATTGGCGGGCGTAGTCGCCTTGTCCCAGATGCCGCCACGCAGGGATTTATCCGCATAGCCGTCCGCCGGTAGCAGGTTGATCATCCGGGAGATCAGCGCGCCGCTGTCCGCACGGGGTGAGCCGTTCTCGAAATAGCCTTCCGCCAGCACCCGCTTTTCGCCGAGCGCCGTTTCCAGGTCTTCTTTGCTGGGCCGGGCGGCGACGGTCGGCTCGGAGCGTGGCAGCAGGGAGACCCGGCGCGGCACACTGAGGGAGATCGAGGCCGCATCCAGAGCGGCGAGCCGCTCAGCATCCATGGAGATCCGGACCGAGGTATAGGCGCCGGTGCTTTCGAAATGTAGCAGGCCGGCGGCAGAGAATTCGGCGGTGCTGCCGTCCTTCTTCGCGACCACCATGGTGATATCGCCTTCTCCGGCGACGTCATAGACATGGCCGGCATCCGGTTTCGGACGGTGCTCCTGCAGGCAGAAGGCAGAGAAGAACCCGGTGCAGGTGCCGTCCGTGCAATTGAGCGGGACGGGGAGCTTGGTGGCGATGAGGCCGAGCACCTGGGGCAATTCGGTCTGGGCCGCGCTGGCCTCGGCTTTGCTGCCGGCGATACCGGCGGCAAGGCCCAGGCAGAGGGTGAAGGACGCAAGATGTCGGAACATGGCTCTCTCCTCCGGAGCTGGCCGGTCGGTCCCGCAACCATGAAGGCCGGGACATCCGGCTTTATGCGTTGAGACAAGCATCTCACCGTGCGCGCATAGGTTCAATTGCCGTCTTGGCTGTTCACGCGCATGGGAAGTCGGCCCACGGCAGCGGGAGCAGGCTGTGTCGCAGGCTCAGCAAGGGATTGCGTCGGATCAAAATCTGGCTCAAGGGCGACAACAGATGACGCGCATTTGAAAGTTCACACTTCCAATCGTGCTCATATCGATGAAGCGAACAAAATTGTGGAGGACACGAGATGACCGCGGAAGCTCGGGATCTCGAAGGAGCCGGTAACGGTATTGATGCTTCTGGGGAAGCCCGCGGCCGTCGTGGCCGCAGCGGCGGTGGACGTGAAGCCCGCCGCGCCTCCCGGTCCAGACCGGCGCAGGTGCAGGCGCCCTACATCACTCGCAACGTGCCGGTCTATGAAGTCCTCAGCGAGGAAGGTCTCGAGATCATCGAGGCCAATGCCGACACCATCATGGAAGAGATCGGCATCGAGTTTCAGGATGACGCCGAAGCCCTCGCCCTGTGGCGCGATGCCGGTGCGGACGTACAGGGGACGCGGGTGCATATCCCGCGCGGCCTTGCCCGCACACTCTGCGCGACGGCGCCCTCCAGCTTCACGCAGCATGCCCGCAACCCGGCCCGGTCGGTCGAGGTTGGCGGCAAGAATACGATCTTTGCGCCAGTCTACGGCCCGCCCTTCGTCAGCGATGTCGATGGCGGCCGCCGCTATGCGACCATCGAGGACTTCCAGAATTTCGTGAAGCTGACCTACATGCTGCCGTCGCTGCACCATTCCGGCGGCACGGTCTGCGAGCCGGTCGATTTGCCCGTGAACAAGCGGCATTTCGACATGGTTTATGCCCATATGAAATACAGCGACAAGCCGTTCATGGGCTCCGTCACCGCGCCGGAGCGGGCGCAGGACACGGTGGACATGGCGAAGATCCTGTTCGGGGCCGAGTTCGTCGAGAACAACACGGTCTGCACCAGCCTGATCAATGCCAACTCGCCGATGGTCTGGGACGGCACCATGCTGGGCGCGCTGAAGACCTATGCCCGCAACAATCAGGCCTGCATCACCACGCCTTTCATCCTGGCGGGCGCCATGTCGCCGGTGACGGTGGCCGGCACGCTGGCCCAGACGCTGGCCGAAGCCATGGCCGGGATTGCCTTCACCCAGCTTGTCCGGCCCGGCGCGCCGGTAATCTTCGGCTCCTTCGCCAGCTCCATCTCCATGCAGTCTGGCGCCCCGACCTTCGGCACGCCGGAGCCTGCCATGGTGCTCTATGGCTGTGCCCAGCTCGCCCGGCGCCTCGGCGTCCCGTTCCGCTCCGGCGGCTCGCTCTGCGGCTCCAAGACCCCGGACGCGCAGGCGGCCTATGAGTCCGCGCAAACCCTGAACCCGACAGTGATGGGCGGCGTGAATTTCGTGCTGCATGCGGCCGGTTGGCTTGAAGGCGGTCTGGTGGCGTCCTACGAAAAACTGCTGATGGATGCCGACCAGCTCGCCATGATGCCGACCCTGCTTGGCGGTGTGGACCTGACCGAGAACGGCCAGGCCATGGACGCGATCCGCGAGGTCGGCCCCGGCAAGCATTTCCTCGGCTGTGCCCACACCCAGGCGAATTTCGAGAACGCCTTCTTCCGCTCCAAGGTCGCCGACAACAACACCTATGAGCAATGGGCCGCCGAAGGCTCCCGCGACGCCTACCAGCGCATGGGCGACCGGGTGAAGACCATGCTGGCGGAATACCAGGCGCCGGAGATCGATCCGGCGGTGGACGAGGCGCTGGTCGAGTTCATGACCAAGCGGAAGGCGTCTTTCCCGGATTCGATGGTGTGATTTGATTGAGGATGGCGCAGCGGCTCACCAGCCGTTGCGCCGGTCCCACCGGGCGATGATCTCGTCTGAGCCTTCCTCAAACACTTCATAATTTTCATACGCCGCAACCGTCATGCAGACATGGTTCGGCAGGACGCGGACGCGGGCGCCGATGGGGAGCGTTTCGTAGAGCGCCGGGTCGGGCAGGTGGACTTCGCCGTGTTCCTGGTGCGTGCCCCGGATTGTGAGGCCGTGCAGCGGTTTGCCGGTTTCGAGGTCCGCTAGCAGGCCGAAGCCCATATCGCCGTCCTTGCCGAGCGCTTCGGTCGAGCGGTCCTTGGAGAGGGCGATGCCGCCCGCATCGAGGATCAGGGTGCCGCGCGCCTTGTTGTGGGAGATGACGCTGGCGACGACGGCGGAGGCGATATCGTCGATGCCGTGGCTGCCGATACCGGCCTGGAACAGATCGCCGAGCGTATAGACGCCGGGCCGCATTTCGGTGACGCCTTCCAGATGATCGGCATAGAGCGCGGTCGGGGTTGAGCCGACGCTGACGATGGGGCAGGCGATGCCGTCCGCCCGGATCAGCTCGGCCGCAGCGACGGCTGCGTCCCGTTCGGCACTGGCGACGGCTTTCATGTCTTCCGGTGAGCGGCCGCGATAGGAATGGCCGGCATGGGTCATCACGCCGGCGAGGCGGGAGCGCGGGGACGTGTCGAGAATGCGGGCGATGGCGATCAGGCGGTCGTTATCGTGGTCCACGCCTGTCCGGTGCTCGCCGCAATCAATCTCGATCAGAGCCGCGTGGCTGCCCGGATGGGCGGCGATGGCGTCCGCCACCTCCACGCTGTCGATCAGGATCTTCAGGTCCGCACCCCGGGCCGTCAGCGCGGCGGCGCGGTCCAGCTTCGAGGGCGGGATGCTGACGGCATAGACGATATCGGCAAAGCCGTGTTCGAACAGATAGTCCGCTTCCGCCAGCGTCGAGACGGTCACGCCGCCGGCTTTGCTCGTCTGATCAGTCTGGCCCGCCGTCGCGATCTTCGCGATCTCCGCCGATTTACCTGTTTTCATGTGTGGACGCAGGGCCACGCCGAGCTCTTTGGCACGCGCGCTCATGCGGGCGCAGTTGCGCTCCACCCGGCTCTTGTCGAGGATCAGGCAAGGGGTCTGGAGATCGGAGAGTTTCATGGTCGTCTCGCGGGGCTGGCGATGAAGGGATGGGCACACTAGTGCCTCGCTGCGCCGGGCGGCAAGCGGCGATCATTCGGCGGCCTGGTTCACCCTGCCTTGGCTCTGCCGGGACTTCAGCTTGTGGCCGACTGCGACGATTGCGTTGATCGCCGGGACCAGCTCAAAGCCGAGATCGGTCAGCGCATATTCGACGGAGGGGGGAGAGGTCGGGAGTACCGTCCGGGTGATGACGCCGGAATCCTGCAGCTCCTTCAGCCGGGTCGTCAGCATCTTGGCGGAGATGCCGGGAATATCCGCTTTCAGTTCGCTGAACCGGCGCGGCGCCTCGCTCAGATACCAGATGATGTTTGGCGCCCAGGTGCCGGAAATCAGGTTCAGGCATGTGCTGAGCGGACACCCGCCGGGCGGCGGATCAACCTTGCTCTTGCGCATTTTCAGGGCCATGTGCACTCCGGCGGCAGTTTCTGGCGAGACGGGTTACCGCCCGGTTACCCGATAATGAAGTTACCAAAGGATACTTCATTTACAAAGGTAATTCAGTGTTTCTACATGGCGGCGTCATTGCAGCAGGAGGAGCGCAGTATGACAGAGAATCAGGACGCCATTGCACGTCTGGGCATCAGGCACCCGATCATTCAGGGCCCGTTCGGCGGCGGTTTGTCGACTGTCGCGCTGGCGGCCACGGTCTCCAACAGGGGCGGGCTCGGATCCTACGGTGCGCACATCACGGCGCCGGAGGATATCGGGGCTCTCACACATGAGCTTGCAAGCGCGACCAGCGCGCCGTTCGCGCTCAATCTCTGGGTCTCGGACCATGATCCGGGTGGGGAGCATCTGAGCGACGAGGCGTTCGAGCGACTCTATCCGGTCTTCGCGCCGTATTTCGAGGAACTCGGGCTGGCCAAACCTACTCCGCCGGACCGTTTCCACCACCGCTTCGACGATCAGATCGAAGCGCTGCTGGAAGCGCGCCCTCCGGTGTTCAGTTTTGTTTTTGGTATCCCCTCGCAGAAGATCCTGGAGGAATGCCGCCGTCTCGGTATCCGGACCATGGGCGCCGCCACCACGCTGGCAGAGGCCGAAGCGCTGGACGCGGCCGGGGTAGACCTGATCGTCGCCACGGGCCTTGAGGCCGGCGGGCATCGGGTCTCCTTCCTGAAATCCGCGGAGGAAAGCCTGACTGGAACCTTCTCTCTGGTTCAGGTTGCGGCAGCCCATGTCGCGGCGCCGGTGATCGCTGCCGGCGGCATTGTTGACGGACGCGGTGTCCGTGCGGCGCTGACACTTGGGGCGGGTGCGGCGCAGATCGGCACCGCTTTCCTTGCCTGCACCGAATCCGGCACCAACCAGGCGCATCGGGACATGCTTTTCACCGCTGCGGCGCGGGAGACCGCGCTCACCCGCTCCTATACCGGGCGGCTGGCCCGGGGGATCCGGAACCGCTGGGTCAGCGAGATGGCGGCCCGCGAGACCGAGTTGCCGCCGTTCCCGGTGCAGAGCTGGTTCTTCGGTGCGATCAAGGCTGCGGCGCTGAAGGCGGGGCGGGAGGATCTGGTCTCGCTCTATGCCGGACAGTCCGCGCCGAACCTGAAACACCGCTCGGCCATCGCACTGATGGATGACCTGATCGGCGACCTCGAATCCGTCCGCGCCGCGTGAGCGATGCCGGACGTTTTTCCGCCAGACCATTTCACTTTTCATGCCGCGATGCGGCGCGGTCTGGCGGACCTTTCATCAACAGGAGATCAAGATAATGAAGCTTTATTACATGCCGGGCGCCTGCTCTCTCGCATCCCATATCGTGCTGCATGAAACTGGGGCGACTTTCGATATAGAGAAGGTCGACGGAGCCACGAAGAAAACGGAGACCGGTGCCGATTTCAGGCAGGTGCACAATAAAGGCTATGTTCCGGCCCTGCAGCTTGATGATGGCGAAGTGCTGACCGAAGGCGCGGCCATCATGCAGTATCTCGCTGATAATTCAGATAAAAAGCAACTGTCTCCAGCCCTGGGGAGCATCGCGCGCGCCCGGCTGCAGGCACAAATCAACTTCGTCGGCACGGAGTTGCACAAGTCCTTCAGCCCGCTGTTCAAAAAAGACTCAACCGAGGATGAGAAGGAAGCGGCACGCAAGAAAGTCGCGCTGCGCCTGGACGATGTGGAAGCAGAGCTTTCCGACGGCCGGGCGTTCCTCCTCGGCGACGATTTCTCCATCGCAGACGCCTACCTCTTCACCGTCGCCAACTGGACCAAGCCGACCGGTCTCGGTCTGGGCGAGCGGCCGAACCTGATGGCCTATATGGCGCGGGTTTCCGAGCGTCCGTCCGTGCAGGCGGCATTGCAGGCGGAAGGCCTGATCAAAAAATAAGCCTGATCAGGTTCCCCTATTGTGGCGGGAGGTCGCTGAACCATCCGGTGGCGAGACCTTCCGCCCAATCGGGACGGCGGCGCTCAATGTTGAGTGTCGCCATCTGCGGCGTTTTGTTTTCAGTCCAGTATGATATGGGTTTTGACAGGATCGGGTCCGGTTTGCCGGATCCGGCGAATGAGAATTGGCCGAAGATCGTCCCGAAGGCGCGAGAACACGCCGGGGAATGACGCCAATGAGATGCGCGCGGATGGGGGCGAAAAGTCAAATCCATGGCTGAGGAGAATCTGAAGAAAAGGCTGGAGCTTCTTTACACCGGACGGAGCCGCAGGGCGGAGCTGTTCCGCTATGCGCTCATCGTGTTTGATGTCTGCACGATCGCCTTCTTTATCGCCACGATCCCCATGACCCCGTCGACCACGATATTCCTGATCGATATTGTCGTCGGCTTGCTGATTTTCGCCGATTTCATGGCCCGGCTCTGGATCGCCCCGCACAAGGTCCGCATGCTGCGGCAAATCTACACGATCGCGGATATTTTCGTGATCCTGTCATTGCTGCTGGCGCCGATCTTCAGCCAGAGCTTTGCCTTCATACGCATCCTCAGGGCGCTTCGGCTGCTGCATTCCTACCACGTGCTGCGGGACCTTCGGTCGGAGACCCCGTTTTTCCGCCGGAACGAGGAGATCATCCTTGGCTCGGTCAATCTCGGCGTGTTCGTCTTTTTCGTGACGTCGCTGGTTTTCGTGCTGCAGTTCGGCGCCAATCCGGGGATCGAGGACTTCATTGCCGCGCTCTATTTCACCGTCTCGGCGCTGACCACAACCGGGTTTGGCGATATCGTGCTGACCGGAACGACCGGGCGGCTGCTCGCGATTGTCATCATGGTCGTTGGGGTGACCCTGTTCCTGCGGCTGGCCCAGGTGATTTTCCGGCCGCGAAAGGTGTCCTATACCTGTCCGTCATGCGGCCTGAACCGGCATGAGGAGGATGCGGTTCATTGCAAGCATTGCGGCGAGCCGCTGAAGATCGAGACCGAAGGCAGCGACTAGCCCGGTTTCTTCAGCCTTTTACGGTGGCCGCGAAGGTTGCGTCGCTGATCCAGCCGCTGTCGAGGCCTTCCGCCCATGAGGCGCGGCCGAGATCGGCCGCCAGCTTCACGGCGGCTTCCTTGTTGTAGGGCACGTGGCGGTGATTGACCGACCAGCCGGTGCTCCGCTTCTCGATAATCGCATAGCAGGCGTCCGGTGTGCCGGCCTGGACCCGGTGCGGGGTCGGCTCGGTGTCGATATAGGCGGGGCAGCCGACAGAACCCGGATTGACGATCAGCCTGCCGTCGCCCGTCATCACACTGCGCGGGATATGGGTGTGGGCGCACAGGATGAGGGATTGCGGGATGCCCTTGCCGCGTTCCTCGATCAGATCGCGCGGTGCCAGTGTGACGCTGTCTCCGGCGATCTGCTCCAGCCAGTAGGTATTGTCGTCCTGCGGCGTGCCGTGGCAGAGGAAAATCTCGTCCCGCCAGACCAGATGCTGCGGCAATTGCCGCAGCCAGCCAAATGTCTCCGGTGTGAGCTGGTCATGCGCGCAGCGGTCGGAGAAGCCCATTTCTTCCGGCGCCTGTTCGACCAGCCAGCGGTCGTGATTGCCGGCGATACTGGCCGACGCGTTCAGCCCGGCCAGCAGGGACGCCGTACCGGCCGCATCCAGTGGGCTGCTGAAATGATCGCCCAGATTGACGACATCCGTGATGCCAGAAGCCTGGATATCGGCGATCACCGCCTCCAGCGCGAAACTGTTCCCGTGAATGTCGGCAATGACGGCAAAACGCATGGCGGGGCTCCTGTCCGGGTCTATTCGGCTGCGATTGTTGTTGGCGTGGTGAGCGTGGTGGGGGCGACGTCCCGGCTCGGGCTGACGCCGAACCGGCGGCTGTAGTCACGGCTGAACTGGGTCGGGCTTTCATAACCGACGGCGAAGGCCGTCTCCGAGACGGAGAGAGTCCCGCCATAGACCAGCCGCCGCGCTTCCAGCAGGCGAAGCTGCTTCTGGAATTGCAGCGGGGCCATCTGTGTGATGGCTTTGAAATGCGCGTGGAAGGAGGACGGGCTCATCCCGGCGGCGTCGGCCAGGGCGGCGACTTTCAGCGGGGCGGTGATATCCCGGCGGATCAGGGCGATAGCCTCCGCAATCCGGCTGGCGTGACTTTCCGAGCGGGCGAGCAGCCGGACCATGGAGCCGTGCTCCGCCGTCAGCAGCCAATAATGGATCTCGCGCTTGATCAGGGGCGCCAGAATGGCGGCGGCTTCCGGCTTGTCCGTCAGGGCGAACAGGCGGGCCATGGCATTTTCGATCTCGGGCGGTGTCCGGCCCGCGGCAATTGTCCGGCCGCTGCCATCCGGCGATGGTGCATCTGTGCGGATCTCCCGCGCCAGCTCCCGCAGCAGTCCGGTATCCAGCGCAAGGGCGAGGGCGGCATAGGGCGCGGCCGGGCTGGCCTCCACGATCCGGCTGTTCAGGACGACATCATGGCTGACGATCAGCGATTGCCCGGCGTTGAAGGTGACCACGGCGTCGCCGAAGCAGGCCTTTTTCGCGCCCTGGAGAACCAGGCAGAAGATCGGCTGATAACAGCAGGGTTCCAGTATCGTCGGCTGACGGCTGCGGACCAGGTTCAGACCGTCGATCGTGGTCGGCCACGGCGCGGCGCCCGCACCCTCTCTGTCCGCATAATCGGTGACGGCAGTGATCAGGGGGGCGATATCGTTCGGGGCTTCTTTCTGCATTGGGTAAAGGTGGGTCAGTCCGGCGCCGGGATCAATGCACTAAACCGTTAAATTTGGAGAATCAGGCAGATCATTCGGAGAAAGCGGCAGGCGCGGCCGCCCCGGTGCTCCTACCTTCCGGTCATCAAGGAATTTCTGGAGACAGAGCATGACCTCAGACCGAAAAATCGCCCTGCTCACCGGCGGCAGCCGGGGGCTTGGCCGGAACAGCGCAATCCACCTCGCCGCCAAGGGTATCGACACCATCCTGACCTATCGTGCGGACAAGGCGGCGGCCGACGAGACCGTCGCCGCGATCGCCAAAGCGGGCGGCACGGCCGTTGCCCTGCAGCTCGACACGGCGGAGGTCGGCGGCTTCGATGATTTCGCCTCCCGCCTCGCGGTGGCGCTGAAACAGACATGGGGCCGGGAGCAACTGGATTTCCTGGTGAACAATGCGGGCTCCGGCGTTTTCAAACCTTTCGCGGAGACGACGGAAGCGGATTTCGACGCCATGCTGAACGTGCATCTGAAAGGCGTCTTCTTCCTCACGCAGAAGCTCGCCCCGATGATCGCGGATGGCGGCCGTATCCTGAACATCTCGTCCGGCCTCGCCCGTTTTGCCCTGCCGGGCTTCGCCGCCTACGCCACGATGAAGGGCGGTATCGAGGTGCTGACCACATATTTGGCGAAGGAATTGGCGGAGCGGCAGATCACCGTCAATGTGCTCGCCCCCGGTGCCATCGAGACCGATTTCGGTGGCGGCATGGTGCGGGACAATGCGGAGATGAACGCGCATATCGCCTCGACCATCGCGCTTGGCCGGGTCGGGCAGCCGGAGGATATCGGCGGTGCCGTCAGCAGCTATCTGGCCGGTGATTTCGGCTGGATGACGGCGCAGCGGCTCGAGGTATCCGGCGGTCAGCTGATCTGATTATCGTCAGTGGAACGCGGGCGGGGGCACTGCTCCCGCCCGCTTAACGCTTATCCGCGCGGCTCGATCCGGACGCCGAATTCCAGTCCGGCATCTTCCAGATACATCCAGAGATATTCGGCGAAGCTGGCCCGGACGAGAATGTCGTAGGTCGGCGTCTCGTCGGTCTGGTCGAACAGCACCGTGATCCGGCCGAGATGGCTCTGCACGCACTGGCCGGGGCCGAATTCGCGGGGATGCAGGTCGATGGCGCAGCCCTTGATCATCACATCGCGGGCATGCCTGCCGGACAGCCGGATCAGCGTGTAATGCTCGGTCACCTCGGTGACGGCGGCATGCAGGCCGGCGACGGCTTTCGTCAGCGTGGCGGCAAGGCCGGTATCGTCGCTATAGACCATCCATTCGTTTGGGGAAGTCCACAGCACGCGGGCTGTCTTCGAGCTGGCGACGGTGCCGGGCTTTGCCGGCGGCTCGACACCGAGCGTTTTCTTGACGGCGGCTGTGAATTTCTTGTCCGACGGCTGGCCGCGCAGCACCAGTCTTGTCTGGTACGGGATCTCTGTCAGCGTGACACCGGCATCCGACGGGCCGCCGATGACGATATCCAGCGGGTCAAGCGCGGTGCGGGCGGTGAGGGTTTCAAGATCAGCCATCGATCCGCTCTCCTTCCAGATCAAAGAACCGGGGTTCGGTCACCGTGACCTTCACGACCTTGTCCTCAAGCGGGACATGCAGGGTCTGGCCGTGCCGGGCATGGCCGCCCTTGATCAGGGCCATGGCGATGGAACGGCCGCAATTCGGGCTGTAGTAGCTCGACGTGACATGGCCGAGCATTTCCATCGGCGGCTGCGGTTTCAGCTTTTCGACCACATGGCCGCCTTCCGGCAGCACGGTCTGCGGATCTTCCGTCAACAGGCCGACCAGTTGCTTGCGATCCGGTGAAGCCATCGACTCACGCTCGAGGGAGCGCTTGCCGACAAAGTCCGGTTTCTTCTTGGAGACGATCCAGTCCATGCCGAGATCGAGCGGGTTCACCGTCCCGTCGGTTTCCTGTCCGACGATGATGAAGCCTTTCTCGGCGCGCAGCACGTGCATGGTCTCGGTGCCGTAGGGCGTGATGTCGAATTCCTTGCCGGCCTCCAACAGCGCTTCCCAGAGGGCGAGGCCATAGCGGGCCGGGACGTTGATCTCGAAGGACAGCTCGCCGGTGAAGGAAATCCGGTAGAGCCGCGCCGGAATGCCCGCGACGGTGCCTTCCTTCATGGCCATGAAGGGGAAAGCCTCGGCGGAGAAATCGACGTCCGTGCAGAGCTTCTGCATGACGCCCCGGCTCTTCGGGCCGTTGATCGCCACCACGGACCATTGTTCGGTCACGCTGGAGAAGAAGACCTTCAGGTCCGGCCATTCGGTCTGGTGCCATTCCTCCAGCCAGGACAGCACGTTCGCCGCGCCACCGGTGGTGGTGGTCATGTGATAGTGGTTTTCGCCGATACAGGTGGTCACACCGTCATCCATGACCATGCCGTCTTCCTTCAGCATCAGCCCGTACCGGCAGCGCCCGACACCGAGCTTGAGCCAGGCATTGGTATAGATGCGGTTGAGGAACTCGGCGGCATCTGGCCCCTGGATATCGATCTTGCCGAGGGTCGAGGCGTCGAGGATACCAACGCCGTCGCGCACGGCCTTTACCTCGCGGTCGATGGCCTGCCTGAAGGTCTCGCCCGCCTTCGGGAAGTACCAGGCCCGCATCCACTGGCCGACATGCTCGAATTTTGCGTCGTTGGCCCGGGCCCATTCGTCGATCCGGGTCTTGCGGATCGGCTCGAACAGTTTGCCGACATTCCGGCCCGTATAGGCGCCGATGGTGGCGGGCGTGTAGGGCGGTCGGAAGGTTGTGGTGCCGACCGAGGGAATCTCGGCGGCGAGCACGTCCGACAGGATGGCCAGCGCGTTGACGTTGGAGGTCTTGCCCTGATCCGTGCCCATGCCGGTGGTGGTGTAGCGCTTCAGATGCTCGACCGACCGATAACCCTCGCGGGCGGCGAGCTGCACGTCGGCGGCGGTCACATCGTTCTGGAAATCGACAAAATGCTTGCCCTTGCGGCCAAGTCTGGCTTTGCCCGGCGCGATCCAGAGTGGGCGCAGGCTGCCCTGTTCCGGCTCGGTGGCTTTCGGTGCGGCGGGCGCGCGGCCTTTATGGCCAGCCTCGCGCGCGGCTTCGGCGCCGAGCTTGAGGCCTTCCTTAAGGCTGTCGACGAGACCCATGGTGCCGTTGCAGGCACCGGCGCTGGCCAGAGCCTGACTTGCCGTGCCGGGAATGAACGCGGCCATCTCCGGGTCCCAGGTGAGCTTGCCCTTGGACTGGGAGAACAGATGAACGGTCGGGTTCCAGCCGCCGGACATGGCGATCAGGTCGCAATTGACCGACTTGGCCGTGCCGGTGACACCGGTTCCATCGGCATCAAGTTGCATGACCTCCACACCAGACACCTTCTGCGTGCCCTGCACCGAGACGATGCCGTGATTCTCGTAGACGGTAATACCCTTGGCCCGGACCGCATCGGCCAGCGGGCCGGTGACGGATGCGCGGACATCGACGATGGCGGCGACCCGACCGTGTCCCTCTTCGAGGGCGAGGGCGGTGCGGTAGGCATCGTCGTTATTGGTGAAGATCACAGCCTTGCGGCCCGGCAGCACGCCGTACCGGTTGACATATGTGCGCACAGCCGAGGACAGCATGACGCCCGGACGGTCATTGTCCGTGAAGACAAGCGGCCGTTCGAGGGCGCCGGTCGCCAGCACCACGCGTTTTGCCCGGATCTTCCACAGCCGCTGGCGCGGGGTATGTTCCGGCGCGGCGCCGAGATGGTCGCTGACCCGCTCCAGGCCGGTCAGATAATTGTGATCGTAATAACCGGTGATGGTGCAGCGCTTGACCAGAGTGACCTCCGGCATCGCTTCCAGCTCGGCGACGGTTTCCTCGACCCAGCGGGCCGGCTCCTTGCCGTCGATTTCGCAGTCGCTTTCGGACAGCAGTGAGCCACCCCAGTCAGCCGTCTCGTCCGCCAGGATCACCCGGGAGCCAGTCTTGCCGGCTGCCAGTGCTGCCGCGAGACCAGCGGGACCGCCGCCGACAATCAGCACATCGGCATGGGCATGGACCTTCTCGTAGCGGTCCGGATCGCGGTCCGGCGGCGCTTTGCCGAGACCGGCGGCATGCCGGATGACATGCTCGTATTTCAGCCAGAGAGAGGCCGGCCACATGAAGGTCTTGTAATAGAAGCCCGCCGGGAAAAGCCGGTGGAACACCGAATTGATCGCGCCGATATCGAATTTCAGGCACGGCCAGCGGTTCTGGCTGGCGGCTTCCAGACCGTCGAAGATCTCGATCTGGGTCGCCCGCAGGTTCGGCTCCGACTTGTTGCCGGTGCCGAGCTGGATCAGCGCGTTCGGCTCTTCCGATCCGGCGGCAAGAATGCCGCGCGGGCGGTGGTACTTGAAGCTGCGGCCGATCAGGTGAATGCCGTTTGCGATCAAGGCAGAGGCGAGGGTGTCGCCTTCATAGCCCTCGTAGATCTTGCCGTCGAAGGTGAAGCGAACCGGCTTGGAGCGGTCGATCCGCCCCTTGTCGCGGATCCGGAAAGACTGCCCGCTCATGTGCCCGACACTCCCGCTTTCGCGTTCTTCTCAGCTGCACTCTGGCGCCGCCAGTTGCCTTCATAGGCCTTGATGCCCTCGGCGCTCTTCGGCAATTCCCCCATCGGGTAGATCTCGATGATCTCGTCGGTAGCGGTGTTGCGCACGACGTTGAACCATTGCCGGCAGCCGGCGCTGTGGGACCAGCGCTCCAGGAACGGGCCCTTGGCGTTTTGCTTCAGGAACAGGTATTCGGCCCATTCCCCGTCGCTCAGCTTTTCCGGCGCGGCCGGGCGCAGGATGTGAGCCTCGCCGCCATAATGGAATTCGTTGTCGTCGCGCGGTCCGCACCAGGGACAGGTGATCTGCAGCATGTCTTCTCTCCCTAGTGCGCGACGCCGGCGGCGCCGTGCTCGTCGATCAGGTAGCCGGTTTCGAACCGTTTCAAGCTGAACGGCGCGGCGATGGCATTCGGCGCATCCTTGGCGATCAGGTCGGCGAAGACATGGCCGGAACCCGGCGTTGCCTTGAAGCCGCCGGTGCCCCAGCCGCAATTGAAATAGAGCCCGTCGACCGGGGTCTTGGAAATGATCGGGGAGGCGTCCGGGCAGGTATCGACGATACCGCCCCAGGTCCTCAGCACGCGCAGGCGCGAGACGATGGGGTACAGCTCGACCGCCGCCGCTAGCAGTCCTTCGACCGTGGGCAGGCTGCCGCGCTGGCTGTAGGAATTGTAGCTATCGACACCCGCGCCGAACACCAGCTCGCCCTTGTCGGACTGGCTGATATACATATGCACCGCGTTCGACATCACGACCGTGTCGATGCAGGGCTTGATCGGCTCGGAGACGAGCGCCTGCAGGGGCCGGGAGTCGATCGGCAGGTTCAGGCCCGCCATGGAGGCGACGACACAGGAATGACCGGCGGTGACAACGCCGACCTTCTTCGCCTTGATGGTGCCGCGGCTGGTCTCGATGCCGGTGACCTTGCCGCCGTCGCGCAGGATGCCGATGACCTCGCAATTCTGGATGATGTCGACGCCGAGATCGTCGGCCGCTCGGGCATAGCCCCAGGCCACGGCATCATGCCGGGCTGTGCCGCCACGGCGTTGGATGAAGCCGCCCATGACCGGATAGCGAATGCCGGGATTGGTATCGATGATCGGCACCAGCTGCTTGATCTGGGCCGGGCTCATCACCTCGCTGTCGATGCCGTTCAGGCGGATCGCCTCGACCCGGCGGCGCATTTCCTTCAGCTCATGCTCCGAATGCGCCAGCGTCAGGACGCCGCGCTGGGAGAACATGACGTTGAAATTCAGCTCCTGGCTCATGCCTTCCCAGAGCTTCAGCGCATGCTCGTAGATCCCCGCGCTTTCGTCCCAGAGATAGTTGGAGCGGATGATGGTGGTGTTCCGGCCGGTATTGCCGCCGCCGATCCAGCCCTTTTCGACCACGGCGATATTCCGGATGCCGTGCACCGAGGCGAGGTAGTAGGCGGTCGCCAGGCCATGGCCGCCGCCGCCGACAATGATCACGTCGTACTCGGGCTTCGGCTCGGGCGAACGCCAGGCCTTCTGCCAGTTCTCGTGATAGCTGAGCGCGTTGCGCACCAGTGCGAAGATCGAGTAGCGGGAAGCCCCGCCCCTCAGTGCCCGCATGCCGTTCGCGGAACCTTTCATCGCCTTGCCCCCATAGGACTAAGATTCGCCAGAATGATCCGGACCGTAATCGGAGCTGTCCAGCCCCTGTTGTTCCGGCCCGACCTGCCGTGACGCCGCTGGAACAGGCCGGATGGGTTCTTTTTACCGCAGGTGCGGGACGGGCGGGTTTTTAAAGGTTTGGAATATAGTCCGCCGGGGCCGGTCGCTTGTCCGGATCGGCATGCAGGTCGATCGCCATCAGCATGTCAGGTCCGCCGGTCTTGTCGCGGACCGGCAGGCGGACACAGCAAATGCCATAGGTCCGGTTGCGCCATATGAAACGGTTTTCGTGAATGGTTGGCTGTCCTGACGATAGGCACTGCCGATGCTGCCGGATGAGGGCAGCGGCATAATCCGGATAAGGCATGTCGCTGACATGCATGCCGGTAAAATCCATACCGCCCTTGTTGGCGGCGATGACCGAATAGAGCCCGTAGATGAAGTCCGTGCCGTCTTTGACGGGATCGAGCAGGGAAATGCGGCCCATCAGCTTGCCGAAACTTTCCGGCGGGAAATGTGACCGCAGGGGAAGGCCGGGTCCGGTCCAGCTTTCCCAGCGGTCCAGCATATGCAGGGCTGGCTGCACTGCAGGCGCATCGCGCGAAAGCTCGATGGCGGATATCAACCCGCCGCGTCTCGTGCCGTCGAGGTTCGGAACGAGATGGTCTTTATCGGGCATGTTTGGACCGGTGGTCTAGTTGAGCTGAAACTTCCGCATCAGACCTTCATGGAAAAGCCGTTCCGCATGGTCTGATGGCGTGGGTGTACCCACAGGGTTGTCCGCATACCAGTCCCGATAGTCGGCAAGCCGGACAGGATTCAGGAATTCCTGGCACTCACGGCCCCGATTGGCAGCCTTGAAGCGCAGAATATCGTCGAATGTGACACCGGTCACCTCGACCCTTTCCACGAGGCCGCCATCGTCGAACCCGAGAACGATCCGGTTAAGGTAGGGATATTGCGCTTCGGCAAGCAGCATTGCGGTGCCGCCCGTGTTGGAAACCGGCGCGTAGATCCAGCACCCGACATGGGCCCATTGCTGGTGCAGCATGCGCAATACGGACTCGCGTGAGCTGGATGCGGCCTGGCCCTTGCGGCCAAAGCGGACGGCGACAGGATCGTTGATGGCCGCCTTGATATCCTGCAGCCGGGCGCCGCTCTTGGCGGCGGAGGCGAAGTCCAGCAGCAGTTTCTTGACGACATCCTGGTTTGCCGCGTTCGATTCCGTTTTTGTTTCGATCGCGGGTGCCATGGCGAGATCGACCACGGGGGCATCCAGCGCCTGCCAGTCGGCGGCAAGCTCCCCGGAAGGTCCGGTGGCACCGGAATCGAAGCAGCCATGCTGGTTCGCCGGCGAGAGGGCGGTCAAAAGGCCGGTTGGCCTGGCTGCGATATACGTTGCGACGGCCGCATCGAAACGGCTGAAATCCTGACGCATCGCAGCATAGAAGGCGATGCAGGCCCGGCCTGCATCCCACTGGGCGGTGGCGGCTTCTTCACTGGCATCAAGGCGTGAAACCGATTGCGATTGGAGTGTCTCGTGGGCGGCCCGGATACGGGCGCTGGCCGATGGTCCGGCGGCAACGATCCGGCGCATCAGCCAGCCGCTTGTGCCGGGGGGCAAGGCGCCGGGGGCTGTCAGAATTTGCGCGGCGTTCACGCCGTTGGACAGAATGTCGGAAAACAGCAGGGTCGCGGATGTCCGCGCCCGGATGCTGATTTGCTGGAATTCAGGGGCGCCGGTGGAAATACGCACCATTGTACCGTCTTCCGCCAGCGGAATGTCTTTGCTGATACGGGAGGTTTCGGTTGCGTCCGGGGCTATCATGGCAACCAGCTTCGCGACGGAAACCCCGGTCGGGGCGCCGGTAAGACCTTCCGCCCAGTCAAGCAGCGGCATGGAGAATTCAGGTCTGGCGGAGAGGCTCAGTGTGCGCGGCGGGATCTCGCCGCCGGCCAGGAGAACGGGGCTTCCGGTAAGGCGCGCGCCGTCATCAAGCGGCAGCGTGCTGTCATTCGCATTCAGCGTTCGGGGCAGAGTGCCGGATCCGTCCTTGTACCCGGCTGTGACGGCCAGGGATCGTTCGACCACCACATCGCAGCAGAACTTGTCCATTCCGGTTTTCGCGGACGCGGCGGGTGCGGAGACAGTGATCTCTTCGGTAAGATAACAATCCTCGAAATGCCCGGCGATGGCCGGACAGGCAACGGGACCGCCATTCGGCGCAATGGCGGCTTCGAACGGCCGCGATGTTTCAGACAGACACCAGGCGAACAGTGCAGGCCCGCCGATCAGAATAATTGCGATTACGGCGGCAATCGCGAATGCCGCACGCTTTCCCCAGTGCGGGCCCTGGCGCGGAGAGGCGGGTTTTTCCCCGGCGAGTTTGTCCGCAGGGTCTTTCGTCGCGGACAGTTCGGGTTTTGGCTTTGGCTTTTGTTTGGCGGCGGCCGGCTTTTTCTCCGCTGACGCTTCGGCGTCGGTTTTTTCGGGAGAAGGTGTTTCCGGCTGGTTCGCGTTCGGAGACTTGTTGAGATCTTTCTTGTCGTCGGGATTGTCGGGTGCCGACATATCGAAACTCCACATGCAAAACGCTGACGACAAAGATATGCGAAAACAGCGTGAAATACCAACTTGTTAACACGCTTAACGGAAGGGCCGTTTGCCCTGTCCTCACTCTTGCCGGGTGTTCTCTCTAGTTTAAGGGATCTGTTTTAGGAGGGCGTCTCCTGTTCAGGGGACGCAATGGACACTTCACAGGCGTCTCCGGTCCGTCCTGAAATAAGTGTCAGTTAAAAAAATCGCACACGATTTAATCGCTCCCTCTTGACGTTGGGGTGTGTCGAATCCAAATAAGTCGTGCGCGATATAATCGGGCGAATTTTAAAGCGAAAGACCTAGCGAATGAACCCAATACCCCAAGGCCTGCATCTTTCCCGCCGTCAGGCGCTGATCGCGGGCGGACTTTCCGGACTTGGCCTGGCGTTTCTTTCCCGGGCCGCAGCAGCAACCGCATTTGCAAAGATTGGAGACATCACCATGACCACTTTCACCACAACGGACGGAGTTGACATTTTCTTCAAGGACTGGGGCAAGGGACAGCCGATTGTGTTTTCCCACGGCTGGCCTTTGTCGTCGGACGCCTGGGACGCACAGATGCTCTTCTTCGGCCTGAACGGATATCGAGTCATCGCCCATGATCGCCGGGGGCACGGCCGTTCGGCTCAGCCCTGGGACAATAACAACATGGACCGTTATGCCGACGATCTGGCGGAACTGATCGAGCATCTGGATCTGCGGGATGTCATCCTGATCGGGCACTCGACCGGCGGCGGCGAGGTTTCGCATTATATCGGCCGGCACGGGAATGACCGGGTTGCGAAAGTCGTGCTGGTCGGCGCGGTACCGCCGCTGATGCTGAAGACCGCCGATAATCCGAACGGCACCCCGCTTGAGGTCTTCGACGGAATTCGCGAGGGGACGGCTTTGAACCGCTCGCAGTTCTTTCAGGACCTGACGGTGCCCTTTTATGGCTTTAACCGCGACGGAGTCGCGGAAGTGCAGGGCCTGCGGGACAGCTTCTGGCTTCAGGGCATGGCCGGCAGTATCAAGGGGCAGTACGACAGTATCCGGGAATTCTCGGAAGTGGATTACACGGCCGACCTGAAAGCGATCCGGCGGCCGACCCTGATCGTCCATGGCAGTGACGACCAGATCGTGCCGATCGAGGCTTCGGCACATCGTGCAGCCGAAATTGTGCAGGGTGCGGAGCTGAAAATCTACGAAGGCAGCGGGCACGGTCTCGCCCAGTTGCAGGCGGCACAGTTCAACACCGATGTTCTGGACTTCATCCGCGCTTAAGCCGGACTGGTTCTTACTGCCGGACTGGATCTTACGGAGAGAACAAACAAAAAGGGCCGGCGCATGCGCCGGCCCTTTTCTCTGTCGTGTCTTGCGTCAGGTCAGGCGACGGCCTGGCCTTCCTTGCGCAGATGATCGAGCGCACGGTCGAGGCCGCGCCGGAAACAATCGAACATTTCGTCGATCTGCGTCTCGGTGATGATCAGCGGCGGGCAGAAGGCGATGCTGTCACCAACGGCGCGCAGCATCAGGCCTTCCTCGGTCGCCAGATTGGCGATCATCGGGCCGACACCGGCGGAAGCCTCGAACGGCTTCTTCGTGGCCTTGTCCTGCATCACCTGGATGGCACCGACCAGGCCGACACCACGGGTTTCGCCAACCAGCGGGTGGTCGGCGAAGGAGTGGAGGCCCTTCAGGAAATGCGGAGCAACGCCCTGCACCTTCTCGATGATGTTTTCCTCGTCGTAGATCTTCATCGTCTCGAGAGCGACGGCGGCGCAGACCGGATGGCCGGAATAGGTGTAGCCGTGGCCGAAGGCACCGAGTTCGGCGCTGGCTTTCTTCACCGGCTCGTAGACCTTGTCGTTGATGATGGTCGCGGAGATCGGCAGGTAGCTGGAGGACAGGGCCTTCGCACAGACCAGAATGTCCGGCTTCATGTCAAAGGTCTCGGAACCCCAGTAATTGCCGGTCCGGCCAAAGCCGCAGATCACTTCGTCGGCAACGAACAGGATGTCGTACTTGTTGAGGACCTTCTGGATCTTCTCGAAATAGGTCTTCGGCGGGACGATAACGCCACCGGCACCCATGACCGGTTCCGCCCAGAAAGCGGCAACCGTGTCCGGACCTTCCTCGATGATCAGGTTCTCGAGGTTCTCGGCGAGCCGGGTCGCGAAATCCTCTTCGCTCTCACCCGGAAGGCACTTGGAATAGTGGTGCGGCTCGTCCGTGTGGATGAAGTTGGCGAGCGGCGCGTCGAAACCGCGATGGTTCATCGAGCGGCCGGTCAGGCTGGCGGCGGCGAGGGTGATGCCGTGATAGCCGTTCACCCGGCCGACGATCTTCTTCTTGTGGTGCCGGCCGAGAGCGTTGTTGTAGTACCAGACGATCTTGATCGCGGTATCGTTCGCTTCCGAGCCGGAATTGTTGAAGAACACCTTGGACATCGGCACCGGCATCTTGGAGATCAGCTTCTCGGCCAGATCGATGCTCGGCAGATGCGCCTTGTGCGCGAAGGTATGATAGTAGGGCAGGGTGTCGAACTGCTTCATGGCAGCCTGTTTCAGGCGCTCGGAATTGAAGCCCAGAGATGTCGACCAGAGGCCGGCCATGCCCTCGATATATTTCTTTCCGGAATCATCGTAGACATAGATGCCTTCACCCCGGTCAATGATCATCGGACCCTTTTCTTCATGGGCCTCGAAGTTCGTGTAGGGATGCAGCACATATGCGACGTCACGCGCCGCCGGTGAATTCGGCTGAAAAGTCATTACGATTCTCCTTCGGGAACGGCGCTGAACAGGCCGTGGGGACTGGAATGCAGCATAGCATGCCAATTTGGCTTGAAAAGCCCATGAGCAGTTCGACAAAGAAATCATAGTGATGCCGAATTCCGGCACATGCTGCTGCTTACTGAAGCATAGGTAAAGCACGGCCGCTGCAATTTCGCGTTGTACGTTTCCATGCGGTTTTTCTAGGGGTTTGGCGAACATCAATGTCATTGACGCCACCAGGACGAGAGGCTTTTATGCATCAATCCCGGCCAATTGTTTTCGCCGGGCCGTGCCCTGGCCGCGATCCCGACAATCAAGAAGGGTCTGCACCGGGCGCGACAGAGGCATCATTGGGGAGCTTTCCATGCGTAAAGCATTCACCGCCCTTGCGGTCGCGGCAGCTGTTGTCGCTTCCGGAGGTTTCGCTGAGGCGAAGACCTTTAAGTGGGGCTTTCAGACAGACACGACTTCGCTCGACCCGCATGCACATAATGTGACCTTCACTCTCGGTTTCCTCGGAAACATCTATGAAGGTCTGGTGCGCCGCGGTCCGGATCTGCAGTTCGAGCCGGCCCTTGCGACCAGCTGGGAAAACGTCGAGCCGACGCGCTGGCGCTTCCATCTGCGTAAAGGCGTGAAGTTCCACGACGGTGGCGACTTCAATGCCGACGACGTTCTGTTCTCTTACGAGCGGACGAACAATGAGGACGCGAACCTGCGCGGCCGCGTTGTCGGTATTACCGAGGTCATCAAGGTTGATGACTACACCGTCGATTTCGTCACCGAAAAGCCGAATCCCATCATCTATTACGAATGGGATACCTGGTTCATGATGGACAAGGAGTGGTCCGAGGCGAATGGCGCCGCCACCCCGACCAACATGTCCAAGGGTGTCGAGAGCTATGCCGCTCACCACGAGAACGGCACGGGCGCGTTCACGATCACGGAACGCCAGGTCGACGTTAAGACCGTCATGGTTCCGTTCAAGGGCTGGTGGGATAAGCCGGTTCACAACCTGACCGAAGTCATCATGACCCCGATCGGCCAGGACGCGACCCGTGTCGCGGCTCTGCTTTCGGGCGAAGTCGACATGGTCTATCCGGTTCCGGTGCAGGATATCGGCCGGGTTGAGAAGAATGACGGCACCAGCGTGCTGGTTGGCCCGGAACTCCGGACCATCTTCCTGTTCATGGACCAGTTCCGCGACGAGCTGCTCTATTCCAGCGTCAAGGGCAAGAACCCGTTCAAGGACCTCAAGGTCCGCCAGGCGATGTATCATGCGATCGATATCGAGGCGATCAAGAAGAAGATCATGCGTGGTCTGTCCGATCCGTCGGCTCTGATGATCTCCCCGAAGCTGTTCGACCGCTCCGAGGGCTTCACCCGTCTGCCGTATGATCGTGACAAGGCAAAGGCCCTGCTGGCCGAAGCCGGTTATCCGGACGGTTTCGAAACCCGCATGGATTGCCCGAACGACCGCTACGTCAATGACGAGCAGATCTGTCAGGCCATCGTGTCCATGCTTGCCAAGGTCGGCATCAAGTCCACTCTCGTTGCGCAGCCGAAAGCGAAGTATTTCGCGGCGATCGCTCCGAAGGGCGGTTCCGACTATTCCTTCGGTCTGCTGGGCTGGACCCCGAGCAGCTTCGATTCCTGGAACGTGCTGTTCAATATCATTGGCAGCCCGAAGCCGAAGGAAGGCCGTGGCCTGTACAACTACTCCGGCTACAGCAATGCTGAAGTCGACGCGCTGGCTGATGAGGTCGCAATCGAGACGGATAAAGAAAAGCGTGATGCGCTGATCGAGAAAGCATTCAAGATCGCCGCTGACGAAGTTGCCTTTATCCCGCTTCACCAGCAGGCTCTCGCCTGGGGCAAGCGCGACAACATCGATCTGAAGCAGCGGGCTGACAACCAGTTCCGCTTCTACTACGTCACAGTGAACTAATTCACGGGCGATAAAGGTGCGGGCCGGTCGTCAGACTGGCCCGCACTTCCTTGAGAGATTTGCTAACCTGCCGGAAAGCGTGACCGTTTATGGCCGCATTCATACTTCGTCGGCTGGCCCAGTCCATCATTGTGATGCTCGTGGTCGGCCTCGTCGCTTTTTTCATGTTCCAGTTTCTCGGCGACCCCGTGAACCAGATGGTCGGGATCGACACGCCGCAGGCTGAGCGCGAAGCTCTGCGCGAGCGTCTCGGCCTGAACGATCCGATGGTGATCCGTTTCGGGAAGTTCGTCATAAACGCGGCACAGCTCGATTTCGGACTGTCCTACCAGCACAAGTCGCCGGTTACCGACCTGCTGCTGGAGCGGATGCCGGCAACGATCGAACTCAGTGTGGTCTCCGCCGTGATCGCCTTTGCGCTGGCACTGCCCGCGGGCGTCTATACGGGGCTTTACCGGAACCGGTGGAGCAGCAAGGCGATGCTGACCCTGTCGCTGATCGGGATTTCGGTGCCGACCTTCCTGATCGGTATTCTGTTCATCTATCTCTTCGCGGTGGTGCTTGGCTGGCTACCCTCCTTCGGGCGCGGCGATGTCGTGACGCTGCCTGGCGGATGGACCACGGGCCTGCTGACGGTCAGCGGGCTGAAGGCAATCATCCTGCCGGCCCTGACCCTCGGCCTGTTCACCCTGACCTTGATCATGCGCCTGATCCGCGCCGAGATGCTGGAAGTGCTGCGCACCGACTACATCAAGTTCGCGCGGGCCCGGGGGCTGACCAACCGGGCGGTTAATTTCGGCCATGCCCTGAAGAACACGCTGGTGCCGGTGATCACGGTGACCGGTCTGCTGCTCGGCAACCTGATCGCCTTCGCGATCATCACCGAGAGTGTGTTCCAGTGGCCGGGGATGGGACGTTTGTTCCTGCAGTCGATCCAGGAAGTGGACCTGCCCGTCATGTCCGCCTATCTGGTGATGATTTCGTTCCTCTTCGTCGTTCTGAATCTGGTCGTCGATATTCTTTATTACGTCGTGGATCCGCGCTTGCGCGTTGAAGGCCACGGCAGCGGACATTGAGGGCTGAGAGATGACTGACACAACCTCACCCAAACTCGCGGCGTCGAAGCCAAGCCTGCTCTACAGGATCTGGGATCACGAGCTCAGCTACAGCTTCCGGAACTCCCCCCTGACCGTGGCGGCGGCGGTGATTACGCTGGTTCTGATCCTGTCGGCTGTGTTCGCCGGCGTGATCGCACCGCATAACCCGTCCGATCTGGCATCCATCGATCTGATGGATTCCGAACTGCCCCCGGCCTGGACCGAGGATGGCGATGCCCGGTTCCTGCTCGGGACGGACAATCTTGGCCGCGATATCTATTCGACCATCCTCTATGGCATGCGGATTTCGCTGCTGGTCGGTTTTGCCAGCGTCGTGCTGTCCGCCGTGATCGGCATCTCGGCCGGTCTCGTTGCCGGTTACATGGGCGGCAAGGTCGATGCGCTCATCATGCGGATCGCCGATATCCAGCTTTCCTTCCCGACCATCCTGATTGCCCTGCTGATCGACGGGATCATGCGCGGCATTCTGGACCGGGAGCAGCATGACGCGATGATCATTCCGGTGCTGGTGCTTTCCATCGGCATTTCCAACTGGGTGCAATATGCCCGTACGGTGCGCGGCTCTACCCTGGTGGAGCGGAACAAGGAATATGTCCAGGCGGCCCGGATTATCGGTCTTCATCCGATCCTGATCATGATCAAGCACGTGCTGCCGAACGTGATGGGACCGGTGCTGGTCATTGCCACGCTCGGCCTGGCCTTCGCCATCCTGACCGAAGCGACCCTGTCCTTCCTCGGTGTCGGCATGCCGCCGACCGAGCCGTCGCTCGGCACGCTGATCCAGATCGGTAACGATTTCCTGTTCTCTGGCCTCTGGTGGATCTCGATTTTCCCGGGAATGACGCTGGCGATCCTCGTGCTCGCCGTCAATCTCCTCGGGGATTGGCTCCGTGACGCCCTCAACCC
>NZ_CAXBDC010000026.1:0-45617 GCF_963974195.1 uncultured Nisaea sp. | reverse complement strand
GGACATGCCGGCGACCCAGTTCAACATGAAATGGGTGGAACAGGCCGGGCTGGTGAAGTTCGACTTCCTGGGTCTGAAGACGCTTTCGGTGCTTCAGAATGCGGTCGATCTGCTGAAACGGCGGGATATCCATATCGATCTCTCGCAGGTCCCGCTCGACGATGCGCCGACCTTCGCCATGCTGGGACGAGCGGAATCGACCGGCGTGTTCCAGCTTGAAAGTACCGGCATGCGTGACGTGCTGCGCCGGATGAAACCTGACCGTTTCGAGGACATCATCGCGCTCGTCGCGCTCTACCGTCCGGGCCCGATGGCGAACATCCCGAAATACATCGCCTGCAAGCACGGGCAGGAGGAGCCGGACTACATGCATCCGGTTCTGGAGCCGGTGCTGAAAGAAACCTTCGGGATCATGATCTACCAGGAGCAGGTGCAGCAGGCGGCCCAGCGGCTGTCCGGCTACACGCTCGGCGGCGCTGACCTTCTGCGCCGCGCCATGGGTAAGAAGATCAAGGAGGAGATGGACGCCCAGCGCGAGACATTCGTGAATGGCGCGGTCGAGCAGAATGTGAAAGCCGAGAAGGCGTCGGAGATTTTCGACCAGATTGCCGCTTTCGCAGGCTACGGCTTCAACAAGAGCCATGCTGCCGCCTATGCGCTGGTCGCCTATCACACGGCCTATCTCAAGGCTAATTACCCGGTCGAGTTCCTGGCCGCGTCCATGACCTACGACATGAACAACACCGACAAGCTGAATGTCTTCCGGCAGGAAATCCAGCGCCTCGGTATCGATCTGCTCGGCCCGGACATCAACAAATCCTTCGTCGATTTCGTGCCGGAAATCGGCCCGAATGGAGAGCTTGCGATCCGGTACGCACTCACCGCGATCAAGAATGTCGGTGAGAGCGCCATGGAGGCGCTGATCAAGGAGCGCACGGAGAACGGCCCCTACAAGTCGATCAACGAATTCGCCAGCCGTATCGACGGCTCGGTGGTGAACAAGCGGCTGATGGAAAACCTGGTTCGGGCAGGCGGTTTCGATTGCCTGACGATGAACCGGGGGCAGTTGTTTGAAAGCGTCGAGAAAATCATGCGTCACGCCAACGCGGCGGCGGCGGAGCGCAGCTCGGACCAGGTGAGCATGTTCGGCGGCTCCGCGGGTGAGCCCGAGCCGGATATCGCGCTGGCGGACCGGCTTGACTGGCCGGCGATGGAGCGTCTGAAGGAAGAGTTCGACGCCATCGGCTTCTACCTCTCGGCCCATCCGCTCGATGCTTACGGCGCATCGCTGGAACGGCTTGGCGTGGTCCGTTCGGACCAGATTGTCGCCACAGTGAAGGCGAAGGGAAACTCCGCCCGGATCATTCTCGCCGGGATCGTCGTCGGCTCCCGCGTGCGCACGTCGAGCCGGGGCAACCGGTATGCCTTTGTCCAGCTTACCGATCAGGCGGGCGTGACGGAGGTCACGGTCTTCTCCGAGGTTCTGGCGGTCAATCGGGACTTGCTGGAGGCGGGGCAGTCATTGCTGGTGAAGGCCGACGCGAAGATCGAGGATGAGGGCATCCGGCTCACCGTGTCCCGCATCGAGGCGCTGGACAAGGCGGTTTCCGGCACGGCGGCGGGGTTGAAGATCTATCTGCGCGACCAGGACCCGATCCCGCATATCTGCGAGATGATCTCCAAGGAGAAGCCGGGGCGCGGCAAGGTCAAGCTGGTGGTCGACACGGATCACGAGGAGGTTGAGGTGGCGCTCGCCAGAACCTATACGATCTCTCCGAATTTCCGTGCGGCCATCAAGTCGCTGCCCGGTATTGTCGATGCTCGGGATATCTGATCCGGAGTGATGCATGTTTGATGCGGTTGTTCAGAAAATAATGTTTCTGGTCGGCGGGATAGCGGTGACGTTCTGCGCCGGTTACGGCCTCTATACGCTTTGGGAAGAGCATACCATGACGGGGCGCTGCTTCTCGGCGGAACGCAGGATCGAGCAGCACAAGTTCGGCATGGATTTGCAGAAACTCCTTAATCTTGAAGACCAGAAGGCCAACAGAAAGCGGACGCTCGAGCTGTGCTTCGTCGAAAAGGGGGCCTGCTACGCCGGATATGCGCGTGATTTGCAGGATTTCTGCAATTCACAAATGACATCCGGGGGGTAGGCATCGGGGGCCGAGAGTCCTAGGCTGGCCATCCTGTCTCTGACCCTCCATCACCGCCGGACCCGTTATCATGAGCAAGAAACGTATCGCGATCTGCGGATTCAATCTTGAATCCAATCGCTTCGCCCCGAGCTGTTCCCGTCCCGATTTCGAAGAGAACATGTGGTTCAAGGGCGCCGATATCGACCGCCAGGCGCGGGCGGAGCATCCCTCGATCCATCTCGGGATCTGCGGGTTTTATGATATCATGGACGAGAAATTCGGTGGTCCCGCCGGATGGGAGCCGGTGCCGGCCCTGGTGATCGGCTCATGTCCGGCAGGGCCTGTCGAGGAAGCGTTCTTCAACGAGTTCCTGGCGGAGCTGAAAGCGGATCTGGAAGCCGGCGGCACGGTGGATGGCGTCTATATCTGCGAGCATGGTGGCGCCTGCGCCACCCACACTCACGATCCGGACGGTGAGGTCTTCAAGCTGGTGCGTGATGTGGTCGGGCCGGACGTGCCGGTGATCGCGACGCTGGACCTGCATGCCAACGTCTCCGAGGAGATGATGGAAGCGACCGATCTGATGATCGGCTACATCACCAACCCGCATGTCGATCTCTATGAGCGCGGTTGCGAGGCGGCCAAGGCGATGCTGGAGATGTTCGACGGTGTGGAGACCGCATCCTATCGCATCCGGTTGCCGCTGGTGGCGCCGTCGGTCACTCAACTGACAGCCGAAGGGCATCCGTATGGCGACCTGATCCGGCTTGGGCAGACCAAACTCGATGCCAGTGTGATGAACGTGACCTGCCTTTCCGGTTTCGCCTTCTGCGACACGCCGAAGAACGGCATGACGGTGATCGTGACAACCCGGGGGGACGCCGAAGACGCGAAACGCGTGGCGACCGATCTGGCGGAAGCCGCCTGGAACGATCATCAGCGCTATGTCCCGACGATGACCGCTCTGGACGACGCGGCCACTCTTGCCAGGAGCGTCAGCGCGGATGCTTCCCGCGAGCCGATCCTGTTCGCGGACCCGGCGGATAATCCCGGCGGCGGCGGGCGCGGCAATACGACCTATATCCTGAAGGCCTTCCTCGATGCCGGCGTGACCGGCTGTACCTTCGCGGTGTTTTTCGATCCGGCCGCGGTCCGGGCTGCGAAGGCCGCCGGTGTGGGCGCGACGATCGACATCACGCTGAACAGCGAGGAAGACAACAGCTTCTCTGACAAGCTCGACGTGACGGCGGAGATTCTGCATCTCTCCGATGGAGTTTTCGTCGGCAATTACGGCATGGTCGAGGGCAAGACGACGGATCTCGGCGATACGGCGGTGCTGAAAGTAGGCGGTATCAAGATCGTTTGCATTACCAAACGGACCCAGTGCCTCTCGCCGGATTATCTGACCGCATTCGGGATCGATGCGGCTGCCGAGCGCTGCATCGTGGTCAAGTCGCGCGGGCATTTCCGGGCGGGTTACGCCCACATGTTCCCGCCGGAGCGGATCGTGGAGGTGGACGTGCCGGGATTGACTTCGCCGAACCTCGCGAATTTCGACTGGAAATATGTTCAGCGGCCTTTCTTCCCCGTCGACGGGGACGCCGCCACCTGGGATCGGAGCCAAGCATGAGCCAGGAAATCTGGAATGCCGTCGACGATTACTTCACGGCGGAACTGGTGCCCGAACAGGCGGGGTTCCAGAAAGCGCTGGATGCCAGTGACGCCTCGAACCTGCCCGCTATCAGCGTTTCGGCCAATCAGGGCAAGTTCCTGCATCTGATTGCCAGGATGATCGGGGCGAAGAAGGTGCTGGAGGTCGGCACGCTCGGCGGTTACAGCACGCTCTGGTTTGCCTGTGCGCTTCCGGCAAACGGCAAGGTCGTGACGCTGGAGTTCGAGCCACTGCATGCCGAGGTGGCGCGCGCCAATTTCCGGGACGCCGGGTATCAGGACATGATCGAGGTGCGCGTCGGCGCAGCGCTCGACAGTTTGCCGGGCGTGGAAGCGGATGGCGTGGGGCCGTTCGATATCGCTTTCATCGATGCGGACAAGCAGAACAATCCCGGTTATTTCGAATGGGCCATGAAGCTGGTCCGTCCGGGTGGCGTGATCCTGGTGGATAATGTCGTGCGCCGGGGCCAGGTGCTGGAAGCCGGGACTGCGGATCTGGATGTTCAGGGCGTTCGCAAGGTGATCGCGATGATCAAGGCCGATCCCCGGGTGGATGCGACGGCGCTGCAGGTCGTCGGCTCGAAAGGCTATGACGGCCTGGCTATCTGCCTCGTGAAACCGTGATCCGGACGGGCTTGCGGTCCGTGCTTACATTGGCCAGCATGGCCTCTGAATTCTGAAAGGGAGGAGCTGCGATGGAACGGGATTTTACCGCGCGCGGCCATCATGACATGGGCGGCCTTCCGGCGGGCGAGATCGACCGGGAAGAGCATGATTACGCGCTTTGGGAAAAGCGGGTCGATGCCCTGATGATGATCTGCACGAACCGGCTGAAGCTGATGACGGTGGATCAGTTGCGCAAGGGCATCGAGGCCCTGCCGCCAAGTGCCTATGACGACATGACCTATTATGAGCGCTGGATCTCTTCGGTCACCAACACGCTGCTGGAGCGTGGTGTGTTTACCGCGGACGAACTCGGTGCCAAGATTGAAGAAGTTAGGGCGCGCTATCCGGACGGCGTGATGCCGGAAGGCAGCGCCGGAGGAGGGTGCTGATGGCACGCTTCGCGGTCGGCGACCGGGTCCGGGTCCACAAGCAGTTCCCGCCGACTCCGCCGAGCCATATCCGCACGCCGTATTATGTGCGCGGGCATACGGGCATTGTGGAGCGAATCTGCGGCGCCTTCCGCAATCCGGAGGAACTGGCTTTCGGACGCGACGGCGCGCCTGAAATACCGCTCTACCGGGTGCGCTTTCGTCAGAAGGATCTCTGGTCGGATTACGAGGGCCACGAGGACGATAAAATCGACATCGAGATCTTCGAGTTCTGGCTCGACCAGGCCGGGGAATCTGAAGGAGAAACGGCATGAGCACCGGGCATGACGATCATGGTCACGATCATGGGCATCATCACCACCACGATCATGACCACGACCACCTGCATCCCTACGATCCGGAGCATCATCATCCGCACCGGGCCGATCAGGATGACAGCATGACCTATTACCGCCTGATGGAAGAGGCGGTGCGCGAGTTGATGATCGACAAGGGCCTGGTGACGGCGGACGACATCCGCGCCGAGGTCGAAGCGATGGATGCCCGCAGCCCGGCGAACGGGGCGCTTGTCGTCGCCCGGGCCTGGACGGACCCTGACTTCAAGAAGCGGTTGATCGCGAGCCCGAAGGAAGCAATTGCCGAGGTCGGGCACGATATCGGGCCGATGAAGCTGATCGTGCTGGAGAACACGCCGGAGGTGCATAACGTCGTGGTCTGCACGCTCTGCTCCTGCTATCCGCGCTGGATCCTCGGTATCCCGCCGGACTGGTACAAGAGCCGCTCCTATCGTTCCCGCGTTGTGCGGGAGCCGCGGGCCGTGCTCCGTGAATTCGGCACGGAGATCGCTGATAACCGTGCGGTGCGGGTCCACGACAGCACGGCCGACATGCGCTACATGGTCCTGCCGATGCGGCCCGAGGGCACGGACGGCATGAGCGAGGAAGCGCTTGCCGCCCTTGTCCACCGGGATTCGATGATCGGGGTGACGGAAGTCACCGCCTAACACATGAGGGATCTGTCAGGCGTTGCCCATGCGGTAGAAATAGACGCCTGACAGCAGTACGCCGAAAGCGATGACCGCGATCCGCAGATAGCGCTCGTTCACGTATTTTGCGCAGCGGCCGCCCATATAGCCGCCAATTGTGCTGCCGACCATCATCGCGGCGGCTTCCGGCCATGCGATCAGGCCTCCTATGCCGAAAACACCGATGCTCAGAATGGTGAAGCTTGCCGCGAGCAGGTTCTTCAGGCTGTTCGCCATATGGAATGTCGCAAAGCCCATGATCTGCACCATGGCGAGCAGGATGATGCCGAGACCGGCTCCGAAATAGCCTCCGTAGATGGAGAAGGCGAAGAGCGCGATACGGGCCAGGGTCTGGCTTGCATGATCGCCGAAATGCCGGATCGCACGCGCGCGGAGCAGATCGCCGAATGCGAACAGTCCGGTAGCGAACAGAATCAGAAACGGGATGAGAGCGTCGAACAGTTTCGGGTCGGACACCGTTAGAAGGAGTGATCCGCAAATAGCCCCAAGACCCGAGTACGCCATCAAGGGCCAGACCCGGTGCCCGATCTCTCTCAGCTCTTGGCGATAAGCGGGCAGGGCGCTGAGGTTGGACGGCAGCATCGCAAGATAGTTGGTCGCATTGGCCACGAGTGACGGCAGTCCCACCGCCATGAGGGCGGGGAAGGTGAACAATGTGGCGCCGCCGGCGATCGCATTCCACACGCCTCCGACGAGGCCGATAGAAAACAGAAGAAGAATTGTTTCGAGGGGCATGTGCTTCGGGCGCTCCGGTGGAAGTGAGTGACGTTGAGGGGGCACCATAGAGACGTGCAGATATTCGAAAAAATGAATTGAAATAATCAATGAAATCGTAAAAAACGAACGCTATGGCGCTGAACAACGATTTGCTGCGCACTTTTATCGTGATCGCGGAATGCGGAAATCTGACCCAGGCAGCATCCCGGCTGAACCGGACGCAGTCGGCCGTCAGCGTGCAGTTGCGCAAGCTGGAAGAGGCCCTCCGGGTCACGCTGTTCGAGCGTGGTGCACGGGGCATGCGCCTCAGCCCGGCGGGAGAGCAGCTGTTACCAGCGGCCCGGCGTACCCTCGCTGAATTCGAGCGGACGGCCCGGCTGTTCGAGACGCCGCTGTCCGGCCGGTTGAGGATCGGCATTCCGGACGATTATGACGATACGGTCTTTGAAGCGGCCCTGGCCGATTTCAGCAACCGCAATCCGGGAGTCGAGATCGTTGTTGAATCGGGATGTACCTCGGCTTTCGCCGCCGCTGTGGAAGGCGGGCGTCTCGATGTCGCAATATGTTCGGCACCTGAGTCGGTTCCGGGGGAGCCCCTTTTATCGGAGCCCACGGTCTGGGTGGCGCGGGATCGCATGGTTCTGAACCAAAGCGAGGATGTACCATTGGCCCTGCTTGATCGTGGGTGCCCCTGGTGCCGTCTGCCGACGGAGGCGTTGAAGCGTGCGGGACGCGGCTGGCGGGTAGCCTATACGAGCCAGAGTTTCTCCAGTCTGCGATCCGCAATCCGCGCGGGACTTGCGGTTGGTGTTCTGCCCCTGGGATGTGTGGAGCCGGGAATGCGGATTCTTTCATCCGCGGAAGGTTTTCCGGAACTGCCTGCATCCAATCGCGCGATCCTGGTCGGCGGGGCAGCCCGGTCGGACCTCGCCGGAGCGATGGCGGAAGCGATAAGGGGGGCTGTTCGGGGCCGGAGTTAATCGCCAGCGTAACATTTACCTGTGTCTTGCCCCTTGCATTTAGCCTTCGTAGACATTAGAAACCGCGCATTCATCACGCACACGGGTGTGCGCGGTGTCGGGGAGACATCCCGGCGCAGCGCTCCGGTGTCCGGGCAGGTGCCTGGGCAAAACCCGTGGAGGCATAACCGGAGAAAGACGGAAAGATGAGCGTTCCCACGTTTACGATGCGCCAGCTGCTTGAAGCTGGTGTCCATTTCGGCCATCACACGCGCCGCTGGAACCCGAAGATGGAAGAGTACATCTTTGGCGTCCGCAACAATGTTCACATTCTCGACCTGCAGCAGACGGTTCCGCTTCTGTATCGCGCCCTGTCCGCGATCCGCGACGTCACCGCGTCCGGTGGCCGCGTGCTCATGGTCGGCACCAAGCGCCAGGCTGCTGATGTAATTGCCGAGACCGCGTCCAAGACCGGTCAGTATTACGTCAACCACCGCTGGCTCGGCGGCATGCTGACCAACTGGAAGACCATCTCCAACTCGATCCGCCGCTTGAAAGAGCTGGAAGAGCGTTTCGAGCAGGGCATGCAGGGTCTGACCAAGAAAGAGCAGCTCAACCTGTCCCGCGAGCGCGAGAAACTCGATCGCTCCCTCGGTGGCATCAAGGAAATGGGTGGCCTTCCGGACATCATGTTCGTGATCGACACCAACAAGGAACAGCTTGCCATTCAGGAAGCCAACACGCTGGGTATTCCGGTCGTGGCCATCCTGGACAGCAACAGCGACCCGAAGGGCATCAGCTACCCGATCCCGGGTAACGACGATGCGATGCGCGCCGTTTCGCTGTATTGCGAGCTGGTCGGTAATACCGTTCTCGCCGGTCTGCAGGAAGAAATGATGGCTTCCGGCACCGATGTCGGCGAGTCGGAAGAAGCTCCGGTCGAACCGGCTGTTGAGGCCGCTGCCGAAGCTCCGGCCGAAGCCGCTGCTGAGCCGGCTGCCGAAGCTGCTGCTACGGAAACCGCAAGCGCCTAATCGCTCCGGTTTGCTATACTGATCGTGATAGCGGCGGCACGCACAAGCGGAGCCGCCGCCGTTACGAGATGGGTTCGAAAAGTTACGATTGTTTGACAGGCCCGCCGGCCCCGACAGGGGATCGGACGGCATGAGCAACGAAAAGAGGAAGACGATGGCTGTCACCGCTGCGATGGTTAAGGAACTGCGCGAGAAGTCCGGCGCGGGCATGATGGATTGCAAAAAGGCGCTGGGCGAAACCGACGGCAATATTGAAGCCGCGATCGACTGGCTGCGGACCAAAGGTCTTGCCGCTGCCGCCAAGAAATCTGGCCGCGTGGCTGCCGAAGGTCTGGTCGCTGTTGTGACCGAAGGCAACAAGGGTGCGCTGATCGAGGTCAATGCGGAAACCGACTTCGTTGCCCGTAATGCCGAGTTCCAGGGTTTCGTGTCTACGCTTGGAAGCCTCGTTCTCGCCAATGGCGACGATGTCGATGCGCTGAAGAGCACGGCCTATCCGGAAACCGGCCGTACCGTGGAAGAGCAGCTGACTCACAACATCGCCACCATCGGCGAGAACATGAGCATCCGCCGCGCCGTGTCGATCTCTGTCTCCAACGGCGTTGTCGTTCCCTACGTCCATAACGCGGTCGTACCGGGCCTTGGCAAGATCGGCGTGCTGATCGCGCTGGAATCGACCGCGGATGCCGGCAAGCTTTCCGAGCTTGGCAAGCAGCTCGCCATGCATGTCGCCGCGACGTCCCCGCAGAGCCTCTCCGTCGACGATCTCGATCCGGAGCTGGTCGAGCGCGAGCGTGCCGTTCTCGTGGATCAGGCGAAAGCCTCCGGTAAAACGGAAGAGATCGCCCAGAAGATGGTCGAAGGCCGTATCCGCAAATATTATCAGGAAGTCGTCCTGCTCGAGCAGACCTTCGTGATCGACAACGAGAACAAGGTCTCCAAGGTTATCGAGAATGCCGCAAAGGAACTCGGTACCGAGGTGAAGCTCGTCGGCTTCCGCCATTTCGTGCTTGGCGAAGGCATCGAAAAGGAAGAAGAAGACTTTGCCGCCGAAGTGGCAGCCACGCTGGGCAGCTAATCGGCAGGATGGGACCTGAAATTATACGGGGGAGAGCAATATGACGGCGATCGAAGAAGGTCAGGAGCCGCCGGCTCCCAAGTATAAACGGGTTCTGATGAAGATTTCGGGTGAAGCCCTTATGGGCGAAAGGGCCTATGGCCTTGACCCGGATATGGTCTCCCAGGTCGCGAACGAGATTAGATCCGTTTGGGACCTGGGTGGCGAAGTCTGCGTCGTCATTGGTGGCGGCAATATCTTTCGCGGCGTTTCCGCTGCCGCGAAGGGGATGGAACGGGCTACCGCCGACTATATGGGCATGCTGGCGACGGTGATGAACGCCCTTGCCATGCAGAGCGCACTCGAGGGCATTGGCGTGCCGTGCCGGGTGCTCTCCGCTCTGCCTATTTCCGCAGTGGCGGAGCCCTATATCCGCCGCCGGGCCGTGCGCCACATGGAAAAGCGCCGGGTGGTGATTTTCGCCGCGGGCACCGGCAACCCCTTTTTCACGACCGATACCGCTGCCGCGCTGCGGGCCTCCGAAATGGGCTGCGACGCGATGCTGAAGGCGACAAAGGTCGACGGCGTCTATGATGCCGATCCTGCACTCTCCAAGGACGCGGTACGCTACGATCAGCTGACCTACATGGATGTTCTGTCGAAGGACCTCAGGGTCATGGATGCATCGGCGATCTCGCTCGCACGCGAGAACAGCATTCCGATCCTTGTCTTTTCGATAGAGAATGTGGGAGCTTTTGCGGATGTCATCCGCGGACGCGGTACCTTCACAATCATAAGCGAGAAGGCTGAATAAAAATGTCTGAAGGACCCGATCTCGACGATCTCAAGCGCCGCATGGACGGCGCAATTTCCGCTCTGGAAAAAGAATTCCAGGGCCTCCGGACCGGCCGAGCCTCCGTCAATCTGCTTGAGCCTATCGTGGTTGATGCCTATGGCTCGAAGATGCCGATCAATCAGGTCGGCACCGTGGGCGTGCCGGAGCCGCGCATGCTCACCGTCCAGGTCTGGGACAAGTCCATGACCAAGGCGGTTGAAAAAGCGATCCGCGAGTCCGATCTCGGTCTCAACCCGCAGGTCGATGGCCAGCTTCTGCGTATTCCGCTGCCGGATCTTTCCGAAGAGCGCCGCGCGGAGCTTGCCAAGGTCGCGGCGAAATATGCCGAGTCGGCCCGCATCGCGGTCCGCAATGTCCGCCGTGACGGCATGGACAGCCTTAAAAAGGCCGAAAAAGATGGCGACCTTTCCCAGGACGAGCGCCACCTCTACGAAGAGGAAGTGCAGGAGATGACGGACAAGTTCGTCTCCCGTATCGACGAGGCGCTCGGCACCAAGGAAAAGGAGATCATGCAGGTCTGACCGATGGCTGAATCCGACGCACAACAACAACCAAAACATCCGCGTCACATCGCCATCATCATGGATGGCAATGGCCGTTGGGCGAACGCACGGGGATTGCCGCGTACGGTTGGCCATCAGCGTGGCGCGGAAGCGGTACGGCGTACCGTCGAGGCATCGATCGATCTCGGGATCGGCTATCTGACGCTGTTCGGGTTCTCCTCGGAGAACTGGAAACGGCCGAAGATGGAGGTTCTCGACCTGATGGGGCTGTTGCGCCGCTATCTGAAAAGCGAGATTGCAGAGCTGCATGAGAAGGGCGTCCGGTTCCGGGTGATCGGCGACCGGGCGCGGCTTGATCGCGATATCGTCAGTCTGATCGAGCAGGCAGAGCGTCTGACCAGGGAGAATGACCGCCTGGTCCTGACTATTGCGCTCAGCTATGGCGGGCGTGCCGAAATTGTCGGCACGGCGCGCCGTCTGGCGCAGCTGGTTGCCGATGGTGCCCTGAAGCCGGATCAGATCAGCGAACAGATGTTTGGCGAAGCGCTTGAAACGGCGGATATTCCGGATCCGGATCTGTTGATCCGGACCAGTGGCGAGAAACGAATCTCGAACTTCATGCTGTGGCAGTGCGCCTATTCGGAATATGTGTTCCTGCCGACGCTGTGGCCCGATTTCGGCAAGGATCAGCTGAGTGAAGCCATTGACGAATTCTGTCAGCGGGACCGGCGCTTCGGCGCTGCCGTCGGCTGACCTGGAGATGCCGGGTAGAGAGAATGATCCGGCGCCGGATGGTGTAGGCCCCGGTCCCGTACAGGCACCCGCCTCCGCTGGCCGTTCGCGGGAGCTTGTTCTGCGGATTGTGTCCTCCATTGTCATTCTGCCTCCGGTCATTCTGCTGTTTTGGCTCGGGAATTATTATTTTCTGATACTCGTGGCGCTGCTTTCCGCTGCCATGGCCTGGGAATGGTGCAATCTGGTTGCACCGGGCAGCGCACCGGCGATCAGCCGTCTGACGGCTCTGGTTGCCGCCATGCTTGTTGGGCTGGCTGCCTGCAGTCTGTGGCTGCCATCGGCATTACTGGCTTTGTGCGGGCTGCCGCTGGTCCATGCGGTTGCGGTGCGCCTGCTGACCGGTGCCTGGACATTGAAGCTGCTTCCGGGCCTGTTGATCGCATTCGCCCCCGCATTCGCCATCTACTGGGTGCGGGTAATGCCTGATCACGGGCTCGATACGGCCCTGTGGCTGGCGCTTTCAGTGGTGATCACCGATGTTGCGGCTTACGCTGCCGGCCGCACTATCGGCGGGCCGAAAATCTGGCCGCGGGTCAGCCCGAACAAGACCTGGGCGGGGCTGATCGGCGGAATGGCCGGAAGTGCCGGTTTCGGCGCGCTTCTGGCTCTGAATCTCGGCCATGAACCTGGTCTTATTGCCCTCGCGGGGGCAGTCATCGCCATCGTCGCGCAGGCGGGTGACTTTGCCGAGTCAGCCCTGAAGCGTTATTTCGATGTTAAGGACTCCGGGCGCCTGATACCCGGGCATGGCGGCATTCTTGACCGGGTAGACGGTCAGGTCACCGTTCTGCCCTTGGCGGCGGCACTGATGCTTCTCTCCGGGAAGAGCATACTGCTCTGGACATGGCCCTAAGGCGACATGCTGAGAACGACTGACACAATGCAGAATCAGCAACGCAAGTCTGTTTCCATCCTCGGTGCCACTGGCTCCGTCGGAGGCAGTACGACGGACTTGCTGCTGGCAAATCCCGGCAGCTTCTCCGTGGTGGCCCTTTCTGGTGGCCGTAACGTCGCGCGTCTGGCGCAGCTCGCGCACGCGCTGAAACCCGAATTTGTCGCGATTGCCGATCCGGATGGGTATGCCGATCTGAAGAATGCCCTGTCCGGAACCGGAATCGAGATTGCAGCAGGTGATGCCGCTGTCTGCGAGGCTGCTGCACGCCCGTCTGATTGGGTCATGGCTGCTATTGTCGGGTGTGCCGGTCTGCTGCCCACGCTGACGGCGGTCCGCCGCGGTGCGACGGTGGCGCTTGCTAACAAGGAATGCCTCGTTTCCGCCGGCGATATCATGATGCGGGAGGTCGAGGCCTCGGGCGCGACGCTGCTGCCGGTCGATTCAGAGCACAATGCGATTTTCCAGGTGTTCGAGCAGCACCGGCGGAAGGCCATCGACAAGATCGTGCTGACGGCGTCCGGGGGACCGTTCCGGGATGCAACGCTGGCGGAGATGGCCCGGAAGACGCCCGAGGAAGCGGTGGCGCACCCGCAATGGAGCATGGGCTCCAAGATCTCGGTTGATTCCGCGACCATGATGAACAAGGGGCTTGAAGTTATTGAAGCCGCGCATCTTTTCGATCTGGATGTGGACCGGATAGACGTTCTGGTTCACCCGCAATCGATCATCCATAGCATGGTGGCTTACTCGGACGGCTCGGTGCTGGCGCAGCTCGGCATGCCGGACATGCGAACCCCGATTTCCTATGCGCTGGCCTGGCCAGAGCGGATGGAAACCACAGTCCAGAAGCTCGATCTTACCGAGATCGCCAAGCTGACTTTCTTTGCGCCTGACATGGAGCGTTTCCCCGCACTGGCACTGGCGCGTGAAGCCCTTCGCTCTGGTGGGGCGCATCCCGCGATCCTGAATGCTTCCAACGAAATTGGTGTGGAAGCTTTTCTGGACAAGCGGCTCCCGTTCACGGGGATTGCGGAACTCGTGGGAGACGCAATGCAGACCGTAAATGCAGGTGTCGCGAAGACAATCGACGATGTGATCGCGCTTGATCTTGATGTTCGCGCACAGGCGCGGGAGCTGATTTCGCGCGGCCGCCGGACGGCGGCACCTGTTCGCGTCTCCGAGAGCGCCATTGAGATTGAGGCCAAGCGTCTCTAAATAGTACCAATCGTAACAAACCGTTCTGAGGATCGCCGTCGCCATGGAATTTCTGACTGGTTTCGCTGGAAGCCTGATCCCGTTCTTGCTGATTCTCACGGTTTTGGTTTTTGTCCATGAGTTGGGGCATTACTGGGTCGCCCGGCGCGCCGGTGTCCGGGTCGAGGTGTTCTCTATCGGGTTTGGCCCGGAACTCTTCGGCTGGAATGACAAGAATGATACCCGCTGGAAGGTCTCGGCGATCCCGCTGGGTGGTTACGTGAAGATGTATGGCGACGCGGATCCCGCGAGCGCCACCTCCGAAGGCCTCGAGGAGATGTCGCCGGAACAGAAGGCGGTTTCCTTCCATTACAAGAGCGTTGCGCAACGTATTGCCATCGTTGCCGCCGGCCCGGCCGCGAATTTCATTTTCGCGATTGTCGTTCTGGCTGGGCTTTTCATGGTCGTGGGACAGCGCTATGCGCCGGCGACGATCGATGAGGTCATGCCGGAGAGTGCGGCGGCGGCGGCCGGTCTTGAGGCCGGCGACCGTGTGCTGGAAATAGCCGGCACCGAGGTCACGCGGTTCGGGGATCTGCAGGTTGTCGTGCGTGAAAACCCCGGCACGCCTTTGCCGATGATCGTGCGCCGGGGCGAGTCTGAACTCAATCTGACCATTACGCCGAAAGAGATCGTCACCGAGGACCGGTTCGGTAACACGCTCCGCTTCGGTCAGCTTGGGGTGCGCAGCAACAATGTCGCCATGATCAAGCACGGTCCTCTGGACGCGCTCTGGAGCGCGACCGTGGAGACCTACAACATGACGGCACAGACGCTCCGTGCCGTTGGCCAGATGATCACCGGCTCACGCGGCACGGAAGAACTCGGCGGGCCGATCAAGATCGCCCAGATGTCCGGGGAAGTGGCAAAGCAGGGCTGGGACACGACGTTCTGGTTCATGGCCGTGCTTTCCGTCAATCTCGGCCTGATCAATCTGTTCCCGATTCCGGTGCTCGATGGCGGGCATCTGGTGTTCTATGCGGCGGAAGCGATTCGCGGCCGCCCGCTTAATGAGCGTTTCAGGGAATATGCGTCCGTGGCAGGACTGTCGCTGGTCATCGCACTCATGGTGTTCGTCACCTGGAATGACATTGTCAGCAATTCGTTCATACAGAAAATAGGTGCGATTTTCGGCTGATAGCGGGCATGCCGGATATGAGGCTCCGTAAGTTTTCGAATTATCAACGGAATCACTGGTTTAATGAGTGTTCCAACCAGTCTATAGTCCGCCACCGGACTGACCTTCACAGGGTTTGATAAGTGTTTGCGGAGTTTGATGTGACGGCACGACTGACGCTTGCCCGTTTGTTTGTCGCCGTAGCCGCCCTCGCGGTTGGATTTTTTGGGGCTCCGCATGTGCCGGGCGGCATTTCGCCTGCGTACGCGCAGACCATGCAGGTCGATGAGATCGAAGTGGTCGGAACCCAGCGCGTGGACCCGGAAACGGTACGCTCCTACATGACCGTCAAGGTTGGTGACACTGTTGACGCCGCCACGCTGGACAGGTCCTTGAAAGCGCTGTTTGGCACGGGCCTGTTTGCCGATGTCAATCTTCGCCCCGCGGGTGGCCGCATCACTGTCACGGTCGTCGAGAACCCGGTGATCAACCGGATTGCCTTCGAGGGCAACAAGCGTATCAAGGACGAAGAGCTGGAGCGCGAGGTCGAATTGCAGCCTCGGCGCGTCTTCACCCGGACCCGGGTGCAGCAGGACGTTCAGCGCATTCTTGATGTGTATCGCCTGAGCGGACGTTTCGCCGCGACGGTCGAGCCGAAGGTTATCCAGCTAGAACAGAACCGTGTCGATCTGGTGTTCGAGATCGATGAAGGACCGCTGACCCGGATCCGGTCGATCTCCTTTATCGGCAACAAGGCTTTCAGCGATTCCAAGCTGCGCGATGTGATCCAGACCAAGGAATATGCCTTCTGGCGCATTCTGACGACCACGGACACCTACGATCCCGATCGTCTCAGCTTCGACCGTGAATTGCTCCGGCGGCACTATCTGAGCGAAGGCTATGCGGACTTCAAAGTCCTCAATGCTGTCGCCGAGCTGACGCCGGACCAGAAGGATTTCGTTGTCACCTTCACGATGGAAGAAGGCAACCAGTATACTTTCGGGGATATGGACTTCGATATCCGTCTGAAAAATATCGAACAAGAAGCGCTGCGTCCGCTGGTGGAGATTGTTCCCGGCGAGATCTACAACGCAGACCAGGTTGACGATGCCGTGGACAGGATTGTCGATTATCTCGGCACTCTCGGTTTCGCCTTCGTGGATATCCGCCCGCAACCGCACCAGGATGTCGAAGGCAAGACTGTTGGCATCACCTTCTTTGTCGGCGAGGGGCCCAAGGTCTTCGTTGAGCGGATCGATATCGAAGGCAATGTGCGGACGCTTGACCGGGTTATCCGGCGGGAATTCCAGCTTGCCGAAGGCGATGCCTTCAATACCTCGAAGATGCGGCGCTCCACCCGGCGTGTTCGTAACCTTGGCTTCTTCAAGACCGTGGATGTGCAGAACCGGGAAGGCTCGCAGCCGGACCGGACCGTCATTACCGCCACTGTCGAGGAACAGTCGACCGGGGAAATTTCCTTCGGTGTCGGCTTTTCGACCGTGGACAGTGTGATCGGCGATATCGGGATCCGGGAGCGTAACCTGCTTGGCCGGGGACAGGATCTCCGCCTCAAGTTCTCCGGCTCGGTCAACCGCCAGCAGTTCGATCTCGGCTTCACCGAGCCCTATTTCATGGATCGGGACGTGGCTGCCGGTATTGATCTGTTCAGGATCGTCCGGGATGAAACGGACGAGAGCTCCTTCAAGGAAGAGAGCAGTGGTTTCCGTCTGCGCGCGGGATACGATCTTGGAGAGGATCTCCGGCATTCGGTCAACTACCTGCTGAAGACCACGGAGATCCGGGATGTGGACGATGATGCTTCCCGTTTCGTGCAGGACCAGGAAGGCTCCCAGACCGTTTCCCAGGTTGGTCACACCCTGTCTCTCGATATGCGGGACAACAGGAATGATCCGACCAAAGGCTATTTCATAAGTGTGTCCAACGATGTCGCCGGGCTCGGCGGTACGGTGTCGCATTTCCGGACGACCCTTCGCGGCTCCTATTACATTCCGCTGATTGACGATTATGTCCTTGGCCTGATCGGTGAGGGTGGACACATCGTTGGACTGGGTGAAGATGTCGGAATCGCGGAACGGTTCTTTGTCGGTGGTAACAATTTCCGTGGTTTCGCCCGGAATGGCATAGGTCCGCGGGACAGGGACAGTGATGATGCCCTGGGCGGCAATACATATTATGTCGGCACGGCCGAGGTCGGCTTCCCGCTTGGCCTGCCTGGTGATCTTGGGATCAAAGGGTTCGTGTTTACCGATGTCGGCTCGCTCTACGGGATCGATGAAAGCGGACCGGAAATCATCGACAGCACGAGTTTACGAGCGTCAGTGGGTACGGGTATTTCCTGGGCCACGGCGTTTGGGTTGATCCGCGTCGATGTGGCGCAAGCAATATTGAAGGACGATGCTGATGATACTGAAATCTTTAGGTTCAGTTTCGGAACGCGCTTCTAGAGTCCTTGCAGGGGTTCTTCTTGCCGTTTCGCTGACGACCGCCGTCGCGGTTTCCCCGGCGGATGCGCTCGACAAGATCGAGCCGGTCAGTGTGGCCGTTGTCGATGTGCAGCAGATTATGCGCCAATCCGATGCGGCGAAGGATATCCGCGAGCAGGTCGAGAGCCGCCGGAAGGTCTACGAGAAGGACTTCCAGCAGCGTGAAGCCGATGTGCGTGAAGCCGAAAAGGCTTTGGCGCAACAGCAGGCCATTCTCGCCAATGAAGTCTTCCAGGCGCGTGTCCGTGAGCACCAGCAGAATATCGCGGCCCTGCAGCGGGACGGCCAGGCAATGAAGCGCCAGCTGGACCAGGCCTATGGCCGGGCAAACGGCCAGGTGCGCCAGACGATGATCGAGATCGTCGCTGAAGTTGCCGGCGAAGTTGGTGTCGGGCTGGTCTTGTTCAAGAATCAGATTTTCCTCGGGGATCGTAAAATCGATGTTACCGAAGAGATCATGAAACGCCTGAACAAGAAGCTGCCGAAGGTCAAGGTGACCTTTACTGAAACGCAGAACTAGAAGCGATTGATGCCGCGCGATGCCGGACAAGAGATTCTTCAGAAAATCAGGAACATATTCCGCCGCTGACCTTGCCGAGCGCGTTGGTGGCGAATTGCTGAACTGTCCTGATCCGGAACTGGTAATCGAGGATATCGCCTCCATTGAAGAGGCGACGGCCAGCGACATCTGTTTCGTTGAGAACAGACGCTATGTGGGAGCCCTGAGTTCATCCGCGGCGGCTATCTGTATCCTGCCGCGCAATATTGCCGACCGGGCGCCAGATGGGCTTGCCCTGATCGTCAGCGACCGGCCTCGCCGGGCATTCGCCAAAATCGCGACCCTGTTCTATCCGGAAGACCGCCCGTCGACAGGCATTTCCCCAACTGCGGCAATTGATGACGCGGCAATGTTGGGCAAAGATTGTTCCGTCGGACCGGGCGCGGTGATTTCGGCCGGTGCGAAGCTTGGGGACGGGGTCAGGGTCGAAGCCAACGCCATCGTCGGCGAGAATGTCGAGGTTGGCGCAGGCACCGTTGTCGGTGAAAACGCGTCGCTTTCCCACTGCCTGATCGGGGCGCGTGTGGTGATCTATCCGGGAGCCCGGATCGGGACGCGCGGGTTCGGATTCGAAGTGGATGAAGCCGGTGTCATCAAGATGCCGCAGCTTGGCCGGGCGATCATCGAGGATGATGTGGAAATCGGTGCGAACAGTTGTATCGACCGGGGCAGTGGCCCGGATACGGTGATTGGCCGTGGGACCATGATTGATAATCTGGTTCAGATCGGCCACAACGTTCAGGTTGGCAAAGGCTGTATCATTTGTGGTCAGGCCGGTATTGCCGGAAGCGCGAAAATCGGCAATTACGTGGTTCTCGCGGGGCAGGTCGGTGTGGCCGGCCATATCGAGCTCGGTGACGGCGTGCAGGTTGCAGCACAGTCCGGGGTTACGAGCACGACCGCGCCGGGTGAAAAAATCGGTGGGGCTCCGGCCGTGCCAATAAGAGATTTCCGCCGTCAGGTGGCTGCTATCAAGTCCTTGGGGCGACGCAACAAAGATCTGGAGAACTGATGGGCGCCGCAGATATTGAAGTCGGAACGGCTGTCGAAACCGATATTGACGTAAACCGGGTGATGGAACTGATCCCGCACCGGTATCCGTTTCTCATGGTGGATAAAATCGAGGAAATCGAGCTCGGCGTGAAAGCGGTCGGGGTCAAGAATGTCTCGATCAACGAGAACTTTTTTCAGGGTCATTTCCCGACCCGTCCGGTTTTCCCGGGCGTCCTGATCATCGAATCCATGGCGCAAACCGCCGGTTGTCTTGTCGTGGCCACTCTGGGCAAGGAAGCGGAAGGCAAGCTGGTCTATTTCATGACCATCGACGATGCCCGTTTCCGCAAGCCCGTGGTTCCTGGTGATCAGATCAAGATTCATGTGGAGAAATCCAGGAACCGGGGACCGGTCTGGAAATTCACCGGAGCGGCGAAAGTCGACGGCGTGCTGGTTGCCGAGGCGACATTCTCCGCGATGATCGTGGACAGCTAGGGGATGACATCGCAAGAGCGCAGCATCCATCCGACCGCGATTGTCGATAAAGCCGCAGAGATCGGCTCCGGGGTCGAGATCGGCCCGTATTGCGTCATCGGCCCGAACGTCGTTCTGGGAGACAGCTGCCGTCTGCATGCTCATGTCGTCCTTGATGGCCGGACCAGCATCGGCGCGGAAACAGAGATCTTTCCGTTCTCGTCCATCGGGCAGATTCCCCAGGACCTGAAATATGGCGGGGAGCCGTCCGAACTGGTGATCGGTGCCCGGAATGTGATCCGCGAGCATGTCACCATGAATATCGGCACCGAAGGTGGCGGGATGCTGACCAAGGTGGGAGACGGCTGCCTGTTCATGGCTGCCTCTCACGTGGCGCACGACTGCATCGTTGGTGACAATGTCATACTGGCAAACAATGCGACCCTGGCAGGGCATGTGACTGTTGGTGAGTACGCCATTCTCGGCGGGCTTAGCGCTGCGCGACAATTCGTGCGCATCGGCAAGCACGCCATGATTGGCGGCCTTACCGGTGTCGAGAATGACGTGATCCCGTTTGGAACCGTGATGGGGGACCGGGCACGGCTGTCCGGGCTCAACCTGATCGGCCTGAAGCGCCGGGGGTTCACCCAGGAGCAGATTGCCGAGCTGCGCAAGGCTTACCGGCTGCTGTTCGCGGATGAAGGCACGTTCCAGGAACGTGTGGACTCTGTCGCCCGTGAATTCAGCGATCACGAAGCCGTGGCGGATATCGTTGGTTTCATCCGCGCCACCGGCAGCCGTGGCGCCATCTGCCAGCCTGGCAGGACTTGAGACCATCATGCCGAAGCTGGGAATTCTCGCCGGCGGCGGGGTGCTGCCCCGCCGTATTGCTGAACGTCGGCTGAGCGATGGAGACGGCGTCTTTGTCATCGCCTTCGAAGGGCAAACGGATCAGGCCACTGTTGAGGGGCTGGATCATGCATGGGTGCGGCTTGGTGCGACCAGTGCCACGCTGAAGCACCTGAAAGACGCCCTGGTGGAAGAGGTGGTCATGGCCGGGCCGATGCGCAGGCCGGCTTTTTCGGACATGTCTCTCGATCTGCGGTCAGCCAAGATGCTGGCCAAGGCCGGGCGCAAGGCGTTTGGCGATGACGGTCTGCTTTCCGTTATCATCGAGGAGCTGGAAGGCGATGGATTTAGCGTGGTCGGGATCGATGATGTTCTTGGCGGCTATCTGATGCCCTCGGGGGCAATCACAGACCGTGCTCCGGACGAGACCGCAGAGTTTGATATAGCGCGCGGAAAGGCCGTTCTGGAAGCGCTGAGCCCGGCTGATGTCGGACAGGCTGTCGCTGTTCAGGAGGGCCTGGTCCTGGCTGTGGAAGCCGTCGAGGGAACCGATGCAATGATTGCCCGTACCGCAGGACTGAAACGTGAGAGTGCGGAGGGGCCGGTGCTGGTCAAGATGCGTAAACGCGGGCAGGAGCGTCGTGCTGACCTGCCGACGATCGGACCGGATACAATCCGGGGAGCTGCCGCAGCCGGATTCCGGGGCATTGCCGTAGAGGCTGGCGCGACGCTTCTTGTCGATCGCGAGATTGCCGTGGAAGCCGCGAATGCGGCCGGGCTGTTCCTCGTTGGTATCGACGGCCTCCAGGGAAGCCTGTCGTGAACCAGCCTGCGGCACGGACGCCGCTGGTTTATATCGTCGCCGGTGAAGCGTCAGGCGACGTGCTTGCCGCTGGCCTGATGAAATCCCTTAAAAGGATGACGGGCGGCCAGGTGCGTTTCGCCGGTGTTGGCGGAGACCGGATGGCGGACGAAGGCCTGACCAGCCTGTTTCCGATATCGGAAATGGCGGTGCTGGGGGTTTTCGAGATTCTTCCGCATGCCCCGAAGCTGTTGCGGCGCATCGGCCAGACCGTGGACAATATCCTGGAGCTGCAACCGGATATTTTGCTGACGATCGATTCCAAGGCTTTCAGTCTGCGTGTGCAGAAGCGTCTCTTCAAGCGCCGCGCCGCGGGCCAGAACATTCCATTTCCATTGCTGCATATGGTAGCGCCGACCGTCTGGGCCTGGCGGCCGGGCCGGGCGAAGACCATCTCGAAGTTCCTGGATGAGCTTCTGGTCCTGTTCCCGTTCGAGCCTCCCTATTTCGAGGAGCATGGTCTCAAGACCACGTTCGTCGGCCATCCGGCATCGGTGCAACCGGATGGTGACGGAGCCCGCCTGCGCGCGCGGACACGGATTCTGCCGAAGGTACCGGTTCTTGGTGTGCTGCCGGGCAGCCGCCCGGGTGAAGTGCGCCGGTTGCTCCCGGGGTTTGGCGAGACCGTGAAGCGTCTGGCTCCGCGTTATCCAAACCTGCGTGTCGTGATTCCAACCGTTCCCGGTGTTGCGGAGATGGTGCGGGAAGGGGTGAAATCCTGGCCCTTGCAGCCGGTCATTCTGGAAAATCCCGACGATAAATATGATGCATTCTCTGCCATGAATGCAGCGCTGGCTGCTTCGGGAACGGTCACACTCGAATTGGCGCTTGCTGGCGTTCCGACGGTTGTCGGCTACAAGGTCAACCCGCTCTCGGTTCCGATCGGACGGATGCTTGTCAATATGGAGGCCGTGGTTCTGGCGAACTGGATCCTGAAGCGGCCGGTCCAGCCATTTTTCATGCAGAATAATTGCACGCCCGAGGCACTGACCGTTGCCGTCGCCCGCCTGTTTGACGACAGCAAGGCCCGCGGGGGCAGTATCGCCGCCGGCGAGGCTCTGCGCGAGATTCTCGGAACCGGCGAGATCGCACCGTCGGACCGGGCTGCTCTGGCTGTGGCGAAAGCGGCCGGTATTGCACTTCCCGAACAGCCATAACCATCCCATCGCCCAATCGCCCATAAGAAAACGGCGGCGCTTTCGCGCCGCCGTTTCTTCATCGATTTGACGAGATGTTTTAGCGTTTATCGAGCTCGACAAACGGACGTTCGGTCGGGCCCGTGTAGAGCTGGCGCGGGCGGCCGATCTTTGCCTGCGGATCCTCGATGCTTTCCTTCCACTGCGCGACCCAGCCCGTGGTCCGGGCAACGGCGAACAGAACGGTGAACATGGAGGTCGGGAAGCCCATCGCCTTCAGCACGATGCCGGAATAGAAATCGACATTCGGGAACAGCTTGCGGCTGACGAAATACTCGTCCTCAAGCGCGATCTTCTCGAGTTCCATCGCGAGTTCCAGCAGCGGATCGTCGACACCGAGGATTTCAAGAACCTCGTGGCAGCTTTCCTGCATAACCTTGGCGCGCGGATCGTAGTTCTTGTAGACCCGGTGACCGAAGCCCATCAGGCGGAAGGGATCGTCCTTGTCCTTCGCCTTCTTGATGTACTCGTTGATGTTGTCCTTGTGGCCGATCTCGTTGAGCATCGTCAGCACAGCCTCGTTCGCGCCGCCATGTGCCGGGCCCCAGAGGGAGGCGATACCGGCCGCGATGCAGGCGAACGGATTGGCGCCTGAAGAACCGGCAAGACGGACTGTCGATGTGGATGCGTTCTGCTCGTGATCGGCATGCAGGATGAAGAGGCGATCCATCGCTTTGGCGAGCACCGGGTTCATCTTGTATTCCTCGGCCGGGACCGAGAACATCATGTGCAGGAAGTTTTCAGCGTAGCTCAGATCGTTCTTCGGGTAGTTGAACGGCTGACCGATGGAATATTTATACGCCATCGCGGCGAGCGTCGGCATTTTCGCGATCAGGCGGAAGGATGCCACCATGCGGGCATGGTCGTCATTGATGTCGGTGCTGTCGTGATAGAAGGCCGACAGGGCACCAACAACGCCGCACATGATCGCCATCGGGTGCGCATCGCGACGGAAGCCGCGATAAAAGTTGCTGAGCTGCTCATGCACCATCGTGTGATAGGTGACATCGTGGTCGAACTTGGCCTTCTGTTCCTTGTTTGGCAGGTCGCCGTTCAGAAGCAGATGGGCAACCTCGAGAAAGGTGCATTTTTCGGCTAGGTCTTCGATCCGGTACCCGCGATGGAGCAGAATGCCCTTGTCGCCATCGATGAATGTCAGGGCAGACTCGCAAGAGCCGGTCGAGGTAAAGCCGGGGTCGTAGGTGAAGTGATCGGTCTGGGCATAAAATTTACGGACATCGACCACATTCGGGCCGACCGATGCGTGCAGGACTGGAAGGTCGTAGCTCTTGCCGGTCTGATTATCGGTGAGTGTAAAGCTGCCGGTGTTTGATTTAGTCATCCTGAGCTTCCCTTAGTGCTTGTTGGGCGGCTGCCCCGCATTCCCTTGGATGGGAGTTGAGAGCAACGAGCCGCTTAATCGCGGCGGATATTAGTCTCTATTGTGCAGTGCCGCAAATCGCCTTGAGCCGGGCAAGGGTTTCCGCGCGTTCCAGAACGGCGGCGACCTCGAAAATTCCTGGCGAAACGGTTGATCCTGTGAGCGCCGCGCGCAGCGGCTGGGCCAGCTTCCCGAGTTTGATATCGGCTTTTTCGGCGATGGTGCGGACGGCTTGCTCAATGGCTTCCTCGTTCCAGTCCGGCATCGCTTCAAGTTCGGCGGTGAGGGCGGTGAGGTGGCTAAGAGCTTCTTCCGTCAGTAGATTTTGGGCTTTCTCCGTGAAGTTCAAGGGCACGGATGCGGTATAGAAGGCGGCGTTCTCCGTCAACTCGACGATGGTCTTGGCCCTCTGCTTGAGTCCGTCCATGCCCTTGAGAATCCGTTTTTGCCCGGTTTCGTCGACGTTTCCGAGGCCGGCGATCACAAGATCGGTCAGTCTGGAATCATCGGCTTCACGGATATAATGGCCATTCAGATTTTCCAGTTTGGCAAGATCGAAACGGGACGGAGAGCGGCCGACGGCCTCCAGCGTGAACCATTCGACGGCTTGCGCGGAGGAGATGATCTCGTCATCGCCATGCCCCCAGCCGAGGCGGAGCAGGTAATTTTTCACGGTTTCCGGCAGATAGCCCATTTCCCGGTAGGCATCGACTCCGAGCGCGCCATGGCGCTTTGACAGCTTGGCGCCGTCGGCACCGTGAATCAGCGGGATATGGCCGAATTCCGGAACATCCCACTCCATCGCACGATAAAGAGCGGCCTGGCGGAAGGCGTTGTTCAGGTGGTCGTCGCCGCGCAGCACATGGGTGATGCCCATATCATGGTCGTCGACAACGACTGAGAGCATGTAGGTCGGGGTGCCGTCGCCGCGCAGCAGCACGAAATCGTCAAGCTGCTCGTTTTGTACGGTGACTTCGCCCTGGATGTGGTCGACCAGCGTCGTTTCGCCTTCAAGCGGCGCTTTCAGCCGTACAACCGGATCGACGCCGGCTGGTGCCTCGGACGGATCGCGGTCGCGCCACATGCCGTTGTATCGCATCGGCTTTCCGGCGGCCTTCGCCTCCTCGCGCATGGTCTGGAGCTCTTCGGGCGTGCAGTAGCAGTAATAGGCCCGGCCCTTGGCAACCAGTTCCTTTGCCACTTCCGCGTGCCGGTTAAGCTGGGCCGACTGATAGACCGGCTCCTCGTCGCCGAGCAGGCCAAGCCATGCAAGGCCGTCAAAAATCGCCTGCACGGCTTCCGGGGTGGAGCGTGCCTTGTCGGTGTCCTCAATCCGGACCAGATATTTTCCGCCCGTGTGCCGCGCATAGAGCCAGTTATAGAGCGCGGTCCTTGCGCCACCAATGTGGAGGAAACCGGTTGGCGACGGGGCAAAGCGCGTGACGACGGACATGGAGCTGTTTTCTCGTGATTTGTTGGGCAAAGGGTGAGCCCCCGGCCATCTTGGCCTGTGGGCGCGGGGCTGTGTAGCACATTGGCCGGTGCAGTGCGAGATTGGACCGTGGCGGGGGGCTTGCTGCCCGGGCGGATTTGCGGCTGGTGGGAGGGCGTTTTGGCCGAGAACCGGCCGCGCGCCGGACTCTGGCTGCCTGTTGCGTTTGGCATCGGTATCTTCGGCTATTTCGAGCTGTCTTTCGAGCCGCCACTCTGGGTCGGGCCTGGATTGTTTGTCCTTCTTGCCCTGCTTCTGCTGGTGACCCGGCTCTCCACGGCTTCCGTCTTTTGTCTGATAGCGGTTCTGGCTGTTGTCGCCGGGTTCTCGGCTGCGCAAGTGCGGGCCTGGCAGGTTGCGGCGCCGGTTTTGAAGCGGGAAATGGCGGTTTCTCTCACTGGAATGGTGGAGGAGGTACGCGTCACATCCCGTGGTGAGCGGCTGATCGTGCGGGTGGAGCAGTTTGGCCGTATTGAGCCGGAACAGCGGCCCGGTCGGGTACGGGTGCTGTTGCTGAAGCGGGACAAGGCACCGCCCGCAGGCTCGCGAATCAAGGTTTTCGGGCGTTTCAGACCACCGCCGCCGCCAGTCTCTCCCTATGCATATGATTTCCAGAGGGCGCTTTATTTCGACGGGATAGGCGCCGTCGGCTTTGCCCTTGGCCCGCTGACCGTCGAGACGCGGGGGGAGGTGCCTTGGTCCGGCAGGCTTGCGGCCCTTCGTACAACGCTTTCGGACCGAATCAGGGCGCGGCTTCCGGGGGATACCGGCGCGCTCGCCGCGGCCTTGCTTGTCGGTGACCGGGATTGGATCTCCGAGCGTGCGACAGAGGCCATGCGCGATGTGGGGATCGCGCATTTGCTGGCGATCTCCGGGTTGCATATGGGGCTTGTCGCGGGCTGTGTCTTTTTCTTTATCCGCCTGCTGCTGAGCCTCAATGCAAAGACGGCATTGCTCTGGCCAACAAGAAGAGCGGCGGCAGCGGGAGCGGTACTGTTTGCGACGGCTTATCTGCTGTTGTCGGGGGCTTCGGTGCCGACGCAACGTGCCTATATCATGACATTAGCGGTGCTGATCGGCGTTGTGATTGGCCGGCGGGCTATTTCCATGCGCCTGATCGCGACCGCTGCGGCGAGTATCATGGCGGTGCGCCCCGAATATGTACTGGGCGCAAGTTTTCAGTTGTCGTTCGCAGCAGTCACTTGCCTCGTCGCCGTTTACGAGACCGGTGTCTGGAGCCGGTATCCGGTGCGGGGCCGTCCACTTGCCGGGGTTACCCGGTATGTCGTCCTGCTCGCTCTCAGCTCCCTTGTCGCCTCGACCGCCACACTGCCGCTGGCGCTGTATCATTTTCAGAAAGCCGCGCTTTATGGCGTTGCGGCCAATCTGCTTGCCGTTCCGGCGGCAAGCCTCTGGATCATGCCGTTTGGCGTCGCGGTCTTGCTTCTGATGCCATTCGAGCTGGAGGGGGCTGCATTGGTCGCGATGGGATGGGGCATCGATGGCGTGCTCCGTCTTGCCACCATCGTTCAGAGCTGGCCGCATGCAACGCATACGGTCGTGGCGGCCCCCGGCTGGGTTATCGGTTTTACGGCATGTGCCGGTCTTTGGCTGTGCCTGTTCCGTGGCCGCCTGCGGCTCGGCGCCGCTCCCGTTCTTGCCGTCTGCCTGGCCGTTCTGCTGGTGGGGCCCTGGGCCTCTCCCGACCTGCTGATTGCCGACCGTGCCCGGATGGTCGGTGTCATTTCGGAGGCACAGATCGTCACAACCTCCGGCCGTTCCGGGTTTTCTGTCGGAGTCTGGCGCCGCCGCGCCGGCTTGCCGGATATGCGGGAGGGCGAGCCAAAGCAGTCATCCAGGTTCAATTGCGACAGTCTGGGATGTGCCATCACCGCATCGCGGCTGGGGGCTGTGGCCTGGTCGTCGGACGCGCAGTCACTTTCCGAGGATTGTCAGAGAGCGGACGTTCTGGTGACCCGCATTCGTGTGCCGGACATCTGTCCGGCTCCGCGTTTGATCGTCGGACCGAAGCAGATCAGACCCGGTGGCTCCATCGCGATCTGGCTGGATGAACCGGTGCCCAAAGTGATATATTCAAGAGACATTCAAGGGAACAGGCCCTGGTCCAGCGTGACGAAGCGTTTGCGCTATAAAACAAATTGAATTTTTATGCGAAAAAAGAGATAACTTTAGTCAAAATAATTATCTTTATTGTGCGGGCTGCGTTTTTTGAAAGGTGATGTGCCAGTGTCGGATACTTTGAAAAAGCGGGCTCTGCGCATTCTGGCTGACTCGGTTTCCGATGTTGTCGGCACCAAGAACCTTGCCTATATCGCGATCAAGAAAGCCTCCGACGAAGAAGGAAACGAAGCGCGTCATGAATGGGCGACGTCGGTTTTCGATCAAATCCCGCTGACCAACCGGCGCGAGATCAAGAGTGTCGCGATCAACAAGGCGCAGGAAGAACGGCGCCACGTCCTTTCCGTCCGGGCACGCAACAAGCCGCAGCCAGAAGTGAAGATCGCCGATCTTGGTGTGATCTGGGGCGCGAACGCCGGCTAATTGCCGGCCTCAATATTTCCGCATCAACCCGACGAGACTGCCCTGAATCCGGACCTGATCCGGGCCGAATATCCGCGTCTCGTAATTCGGGTTGGCTGGCTCCAGCGCAATGGCATGGCCGCGCCGGCGGAGCCTTTTCAGCGTGACTTCATGCTCGTCCACGAGGGCAACGACAATACTGCCGTTTTCGGCGGTATCGCCGCGTTTGATGACAACCGTATCGCCATCGAGGATACCGGCATCGACCATGGAATCGCCGGAAACCTCCAGCGCGTAATGCTCCCCCGCCCGGATCATGGAGCCGGGAATGCCGATGCGTGCACTATTGTCCCGCAGTGCTTCGATCGGTGTGCCGGCGGCAATCCGCCCGAGCATGGGAAGATCGATCATCTCTTCGTCAGAATGCGTGGCTTCCGCGGGAGCCTGTCTGGGAACATCTTCGTCATTGCGGGAGGCGCGGGCGAAATTTCCAGGGATGACATTCGGGGTAAAGCCACGGCTGGCCGTACGGTCCAATGCAGCGGGATGCATTGTGTCCGCCTGGGCCGGAACCGTTGCGCTTGAATCGGGTGTGCGCAGTATTTCCAGAGCACGGGCCCTGTGCGGCAGGCGTCGGATGAAGCCGCGCTCTTCCAGTGCGGTGATCAGCCGGTGAATACCTGACTTTGATTTCAGGTCCAGTGCGTCCTTCATCTCGTCGAAAGAAGGGGAGACTCCGTTCTCTTCCAGCCGTTTCTGGATGAATAGCAACAGTTGGTGCTGCTTCTTTGTGAGCATCAGGGACTCCCGCACTGGTTCCGTCAGGAACAAAAGATAAACATTTGCAATGTTCTACTTTGGTTCCTGTTCTGCGTCAAGCCTCTGATCGAGCGGGAGATCAGATTGAAATGGTGCCGATACCAAGGGGAAGAACATCGACTTTGGTGCCGGCAGAGAGCGCCGGGCCGTGTGGCGGGCGGATCAGCAGACAGTTTGCATCGGCCAGCAGGGCCAGCATGGAGCTGTCCTGCCGTTCGAAGATCTCGACCACGGCTTCGCCGTTTTCATCCAGATGATAGGTCGCGCGCAGATAGTCCTGGCGCCGGTCGTTTTCCTTCAGCGGCATGGCGAGGCGCGCTTTCAGAGTGCGGTTGTCCGGCTCTGTCCGGCCGAGCATGGCGGAGATGGCCGGCCGCAGGAATACCGTGCCGCAGACGATGGTGGAAACCGGGTTGCCGGGCAGGCCAAGCAGCGGGGTGTCGCCGATATGGCCAAAAATCAGCGGCTTGCCGGGCCGCATGGCGATCTTCCAGAAATCAAGCTCAAGTCCGCCCGGACCGAATTTGTCGCTGCCGAGTGCGTGACGGACAAGATCGTGCTCGCCAACGGAGGCGCCGCCGGTCGTGATCAGGATATCCGCACCTTTGGCGCCGCGCACCATGGCCTGCAGGCCCTCGACCGTGTCCGGCGCGATGCCGAGAATGGTCGGCTCACCGCCGCAGGCCCTGACCAGTGCCGCCAATGCGTAGCTGTTGGAGCTGACGATCTTGTTCGGTCCTGTCGGATCGCCGGGCCGGATGATCTCGTCGCCGGTCGGCAGGATGGCCACGCGCGGTTTCCGCCGGACCTCGATCCACGGCACGTTCATCGCGGCGGCCATGCCGATATCCCGTGCGGTCAGCACGCGTCCGGTCTTGATCCGGACATCGCCTTCCCGGAAATCGAGGCCGGCCGGGCGCACATAGGCGCCGGTCTTCGTTGCCTCGGTGATTTCGAGAGTGGCCCCGTCAACTTCCGCGCTGGCTTTCACGTCTTCCTGGATGACGATGGTATCGGCGCCGTCGGGCACCGCACCGCCCGTGAAGATGCGGACTGCTTCACCGGGACCGACTGTGCCGTCGAAGATATGTCCGGCGGGGGCGGTGCCGATCCGTTTCAGGCTGGCGCCTGCTGCGGCAACATCCGCACCGCGCACGGCATAGCCGTCCATAGCGGAGACGGCTTCCGGCGGCTGGGTGCGCCGGGCGGCGATATCGGCAGCCGCGGTGCGCCCGTGGGCGTCCGTCAGCGGCACTTCCTCGGCCGGCATGAGCGGCATTGCGGAAAGGATGCGGCTGAGGGCTTCCTCGACCGGCAGCAGATCATTCGCCATGCCAGTCTCCGGATTTGCCGCCTGCCTTGTGAAGGAGGCGGATGTTCTCGAGCTTCATGCCCCGGTCCACGGCCTTGCACATGTCATAGACGGTGAGGGCGGCGACGCTGACGGCGGTCAGCGCCTCCATCTCGACACCGGTGCGGCCCTTCAGCTTGCAGGTAGCGCTGATATCGACGGCATTGCGGTCCGTATCGCAGGTCAGCTCGACCTTGACGGAGGTGAGGGCAAGCGGATGACAGAGAGGGATCAGGTCCGGCGTCTTCTTCGCGCCCATGATGCCGGCAAGCCGGGCAACGGAGAGCACATCACCCTTCTTCACACCGCCATCGACGATCAGTTTCATGGTCTCGGGGGCCATGGTTACCGTACCGGCCGCCGTGGCGGTGCGCTCGGTGATGTCCTTGTCGCCGACATCGACCATGGCGGCATTGCCGCGCTCGTCGAAATGGGTCAGTTCACTCATCGTGTTATCCGTATGCCTAAAGGGCGGGACGCTCAGGCGACCGCCGGTACGGGGTCGCTCAGAAGCATTGCGGTCGCGCGGCGCACATCCTCCTGCCGCATCAGGCTTTCGCCAACCAGGAAGCAGCGTGCGCCAACGGCAGCCATGCGGGCAAGGTCGGACGGCTCATAGAGGCCGCTTTCGGAAATCAGGATCCGGTCCGCCGGAATCCGGGCGGCGAGTTCCTCTGTGGTCGCGATATCCGTCACCATGGTTTTCAGGTTACGGTTATTGACGCCGAGCAGCGGTGATTTCAGCGCGAGGGCCCGGTCCAGCTCCGCGCCGTCATGCACTTCGATCAGCACATCCATACCGAGCTCCATGGCCAGCGCTTCGAGATCGGCCGCTTGTGCGTCCTCGAGGGCGGCCATGATCAGCAGGATGCAGTCGGCGCCAAGCGCACGGGCTTCCCAGACCTGATAGGGGTCGAGCATGAAATCCTTGCGCAGGACCGGCAGCGTCACCGCATTCCGGGCCGCGATCAGGAAATCGTCATGGCCCTGGAAATAGGGCTGGTCCGTCAGAACGGAGAGACAGGTGGCGCCGCCCGCCGCATAGGCTTCGGCAAGCCGTGGCGGGTCGAAATCGGCACGGATCAGGCCTTTGCTGGGCGAGGCTTTCTTGACCTCGGCAATCAGTCCGTAGCCAATCCGGGAGGCCCTTTTGAGGGCGGCTCCGAACCCGCGCGGCGCCGACGCCTCATTGACGTGCGACTTCAGCTTACCGACCGGCCGGATGGCCTTGCAGGAGGCAATATGCTCACGCTTGTCGGCGCAGATCTTGGCGAGAATATCACTCATTTTCGGTTGCCTTGTTGAGCGAGTTGGTCACCGCGACAAGCGCCAGAAGCTTCGCCAGTGCCTTGCCGCTGTCGATCGCCTCGGCGGCCATGGCAACGCCGTCTTTCAGATTGGAGACCTTTTCGGAAACCATCAGGGCGGCGGCGGTATTGAACAGCACCACGTCGCGATAGGGGCCTGTCTGGCCTTCCAGCAGGTCGCGCAGAGCCTTCGCGTTCTCTTCCGGGGCGCCGCCCTTGAGATCTTCCGGCTTTGCCAGCGGCAGTCCCGCATCTTCCGGAGAAATCTCGAAAGAGCGGACCTTGCCGTCCTCCAGTGCGGAGACATAGGTCGGGCCGGTCGTGGTGATTTCATCGAGGCCATCGGAGCCGTGCACGACCCAGGCCCGTTCGGAGCCGAGCTTGCCCAGCACCTGTGCCACCGGCTCCACCCATTCACGGGCGAACACGCCGACGAGCTGGCGCTTCACGAAGGCCGGGTTGGAAAGCGGGCCGAGCAGGTTGAAGATCGTCCGGGTGCCGAGTTCGACGCGCGTGCCGCCGACATGGCGCATGGAGGAATGGTGGCGGGGTGCCATCAGGAAACAGATACCTGCATCGTTGATGGCCTTCTGCACCAGGCTCATGTCGCACTCGTTATTGATGCCGAGCGCGCTCAGCACGTCGGCGGCGCCGGTGCGGGAGGAGAGCGCGCGGTTGCCGTGTTTCGCGACCGGCTGGCCCGTGCCGGCCAGCACAAAGGCACTGGCGGAGGAGATGTTGTAGGTCTTCGCCCCGTCGCCGCCGGTGCCGACCGTGTCCATGGCATCGGCGGGTGCACTGACGCGCAGGGCTTTTGCCCGCATCGCCTTCGCGGCGCCGGTAATCTCCTCGACGGTTTCGCCCCGGACCCGGAGCGCCATCAGGAAGCCGCCCATCTGCGCCGGTGTGGCGTTGCCCGACATGATGATGTCGAACGCTGCCTCGGCCTGCTCTTCCGACAGCGATGCGCCGGTCGCCACGTGCCCGATCAGCGACTTCATGTCCTGGATGTCGCCGCTCATGTTCCGGTTTTCCGCAATTCCGATTCAAGCTGTTCCAGCGGCTTCAACGGCTCGGCATTGACGCCGGAAATCCGCAGGAAGTTCTGCAGCAGCTTGTGGCCATGCTCGGAGGCGATGCTCTCGGGATGGAACTGGACGCCATGGATCGGCAGTTCGCGGTGCTGCAGCCCCATGATCATGCCGTCTTCCGTCTCGGCGGTAATCTCAAGACAATCAGGCAAGCTCGCCCGGTCGACGACCAGAGAGTGATAGCGGGTCGCGTCGAACGGGCTTGGCAGTCCCTGGAACACCCCCTTGTCCGTATGGGTGACCGGACTGATCTTGCCGTGCATCGGCACCGGCCCACGGGTGATCTTGCCACCGAAGGCCTGTCCGATAGACTGCAGCCCGAGGCAAACGCCAAACACGGGAACCTTCCCGGCGGCGCGCTCGATCAGCTCCAGGCAGATGCCGGCACTGTCCGGATCGCGCGGACCGGGCGAAAGCACAATACCCTGCGGGTTCTGCGCCATCACCTCGTCGGTGCTGATCTGGTCATTCCGGTGAACAACCACCTCCACGCCCAGTGACCCGAGAAAGTGCCACAGATTGTAGGTGAAGCTGTCGTAATTGTCGATAAGTATGAACATTTTCAGACTTTTATCGAATTATGTTGATGTAATATCGGAGGCTCTTCTAGTGTTTATAGCAAGCCACCGCGCGAGCGCATAGAGACTGCCCCGGCAGGCCTGGCTTGGCAAACCCTTTTGGACCAGTTCATGGCGCGGAAACGCAAAGATAAAAACAGGATCAGCACACTTGCTCTCGCCGCTGCCGGAGGGGCATTCGTGCTGGCCGTCTTTGGCGTCGGGCTTTGGGCCGGTATGCAGTTCGGGGCGGAGCCATCGGCAGAAATGCCGGCCGGAACGTCTGCGGGCAATGATGCGGCGGACAAATCGCCCGGGTCTGCCCGCCAGGCGGCCGCGCTTCCGGCGCCCGAGCCTGCCGGCCCCAAACCGCTTGATCAGGCCGCACTGGACCGGCTGATTGCCAAGGTCGCGGAGCCGGTGCCGGAAGAGAATACAAAGCCCGTGCCCGCAATCATTCCTCCCATTGAGCCTCCCGTCACGGATCTGGTGCCTTCAAAAACGCCTGCCTGGATCCGGAACTCGGTCGCCTACAAGGCGGAAGCCAGCAAGCCGATGATTGCGCTGGTGATAGACGATGTCGGGATCGACCGGCGCCGCTCGGACGCGGTGGTTGCCCTGCCCGGGCCGCTCACGCTGTCTTTTCTGACTTATGCCCATGATCTGGACAAACAGACCGCGGCCGCGCGGGCCCGAGGGCACGAGCTGATGGTGCATGTGCCGATGCAGCCGAAGAGTGCGGATGCGGATCCCGGCCCGAAGGTGCTCCGGGTGCGGGATACGCCGGTGCAGCTTGCCGAAAAGCTCGAATGGGGACTTTCCAGGTTTGGCGGCTATGTCGGCGTGAATAATCACATGGGCAGCCGTTTCACCACCGACCGGACAGGCATGCAGGCCGTGATGACGGCGCTTGGCGGGCGGGGGCTGTTCTTTCTCGATTCGATGACGGCGCCGGACAGCGCCGGCGTCAGCACGGCACGGGCGGCCGGGGTGCCCGTGCTGACCCGGGATGTCTTCCTGGATAACGAAGATTCCCCGGAGGAGGTTCGCTATCGTCTGGAGCAGGTCGAGAAAATCGCCCTCAGGACCGGTGCCGCCATCGCCATCGGTCACCCGCACGATGCGACAATCACCGTGCTGCGGGACTGGATACCGGATGCGCTATCCCGCGGATTTGCAATCGTTCCGGTTTCCGCGCTTGTCCGCAGGCGGTATCCGGCGCTATGGAAACAGGCAGGACGTTCTTGATCCACCGTAAAGGAGTCGATCATGGTTGATTGGACATTCGAGAGCTTTGAAAGCCTCTCTTGCGCCGATCTCTATGACATCCTGAGGCAGCGTCAGGATATCTTCGTTCTTGAGCAGAAATGTTTTTATCCGGATATCGACGGCAAGGACCATCTGGCGCGCCACCTGATCGGGCGCGCTGAGGATGGTACTTTTCTCGCCTATCTGCGCGTTCTTGGCCCCGGAGATTATTACGACGAGCCAGCGCTTGGCCGGGTGCTGGTGACGCCGGAGGCGCGGGGCAGGGGGCTTGCCCGGAAGCTGATGGAAGAGGGCCATGCCCGCGCCCGCGCGCTCTACGGGGACACGCCGATCAGGCTTAATGCGCAAGCCTATCTCAAGGATTTTTACCTGAGTGTCGGCTACGAAATCATCCGCGGTCCCTATGACGAGGACGGCATCCCGCATTACGAGATGCTGAAGGCGGCCTGAGAGGCATTCAGGGAGCCAGTCGCCTGTCCCGGGAAACCCTTCAAGGTTCCATACTGGGACAGGCGGGAAAGTCTTTTGGGACGACGAGCAGGCCCGCTTACCGGGAGAGATCTTCAGATTGCAACGGCCGCTCCGTCCCGGCGCGAATCCGCAGCACCTGAGAGGGCGCCGCTTTTCGGATCGCGTCGGATCGCATGCATGCCACCGCACTGCATGGAGAAGGGCGTTGTCATCTCGATCTCATGGCCACGCCGTTTCAACTCCGCGATCACCGGCTCCTCCACGCGGGCTTCGAGATTGACCTTGGCTCCGTCCCAAAGCCGGGCGCGCGGCGCGTCGATCGCAGCCTGAAGCTCGAGACCGAAATCGAGATGATGGACCATGGCCTGCGCCTGGGTTTGCAGGATGCCGTAGCTTCCGGGTGTGCCAAGTGCGAGCACGGCCTCGCTGTCCTGGTCGAGCGAGATGGAGGGGGCGAGGCACATCCCGAAACGCTGCCCGCCGACAAGGCGGTTCGGAGAGTCCGGGTGCAGATCGCCCCAGTTCATGAAGTTGTTCATGGTCACGCCCGTTCCCGGAATGACGACACCGGAGCCGAACATGGACCCGAGGCTTTGGGTCAGGCATACGGCGTTGCCGTCGCGGTCCATGGCGGAAAAGGATGTTGTGTGTTCACGCAATTCCGCGCCCCCGGGAAGAGGACCGTCGCCGAATTGCTCCGTGCGCCCGATGATCGGTGCCGGGGCGAGGAGGAGATCGCGTAGCGGCGCGATGTGACGTTCGCCGAGGAGCTCCGCCACCCGTTCCGGACTGCATTTGTTGTTGCGGATGCGGGTTTCCGCCGCCAGGCGGACAGCCCGGAAAACCATATCCAGATGATCCGCCGAAAGATGCTCCCTGGTCCCGATATCAAGACCGTCGAGCAGTTTCATGGTCAGCAGGAATTGAAAGGATTCGGCAGGCGGCGGCGGCACGTGAATGTCGAGCCCCCGGTAATTCGTGACCACCGGGTCTTCCCAGACCGGCGCGACGGCGGCGAGATCGTCTTCGCTCATGCAGCCACCAAGCGCGCGGAGATGCGCGATCATCTTTCGCCCGAGGGGGCCGTCATAGAGATAGGAAGGCCCTTCAGTAGCAATGGCTTCCAGGGTTTCCGCCAGATCGGGCTGCTTCAGGACCGCATTGAGGGTGGCATTGTTGGTTGGATCGACATAGGTCGAGAGCCATTCCGGCTGCATCGCCCTCGGGCGGCTGACCTCCACCATCTCGACAAAGAATGGTGAGACAGGGATGCCTTGCCGCGCATGCTTGATAGCCGGCGCCAGAAGCGTGCTCAACGGGAGTGTGCCGAGTTCTGAGGCAAGCGTGCACCAGCCGGCGAGATTGCCCGGCGTTCCGCTCGCATTCGCCCCGTCCAGGATATCCTGGCTCTTCAGTTTCGCGGCATCGAAGGCGGCCGGCACCGGCGGGTGAAAATCGAGAACGCGGACTTTGCGTTCTTTCGCCGTGAATACTGTTGCGCATCCGAGACCGGCAAGGCCGGACATGAACGGTTCGGCGACGTTGAGAACTGCGGCGGTGGCAACGATGGCATCGAATGCATTGCCACCCGCCTCCAGCATTTTCGCCCCTGCTGCCGAGGCCAGCGGATGGGCGGAAGAGACCATCCCGCCGACCGCACGCACTGTCGGACGGCCATGTGAATAGACGGCGACACCCATCGAAATTCCCCCGTTGAATTAAAGAGAGGCGGGCAGGACACCCGCATCCATTTGTGAGCCGCAGAACGCGACTGGAGCGAGGATGCAGGTGACGGGAGGGATGATCAATCCCAAAGACGCCCCTGCGGCCGGGTGGAGAGGCGAGACCGGGTGCGGAGAGTACGCGAGAAATTGTCCGGCGTGGCGATGAGCTGGCTGTCACAAACGGCATCCCGCATTACGGGATGTTGAAACTGTCCCAAAGTCGCCAGTGGAACATATCTGTTTCCAAACGGGCTTGTTGATTGCTTTCGGGCCCCCGCTTATCTCCCGCCAGTGCTTTCCACAACCGGAAGGCAAACAAAGCAAAAGTCTGGAACCCGTTTTGACGTCGATCCCCCGGTCCGGTTCTGTCGAGGAGCCGTCGATTTCCCCTGGCCTTACCCTGCTGCTGGCATCGGCCTGCGGGTTGATTGCCGCTAATCTTTACTATGCCCAGCCGCTGATCGGGCCGATCAGTGCGTCTCTCGGCATGTCTGTAGAGACTGCGGGAATGATCGTTATGGCAACGCAACTTGGCTACGGCGCGGGGCTGTTGCTGATCGTGCCGCTGGCGGATCTGTTCGAGAACAGAACGCTGATTGTCACCATGGTACTTTTGGTGGCTGCCAGTTTGATCCTGGCAGTGCTGGTGCCGTCGGCTGCCCTGTTCATGGTCTCGGCCCTGGCAATCGGGCTTTGTTCTGTCGCCGTGCAGATCCTGGTGCCCTATGCCGCGCATATGGCGCCGGCGGCGAAGCGGGGGCAGGTCGTCGGCAATGTAATGAGCGGGCTGATGTTCGGCATCATGCTGGCGCGCCCGGTTTCGAGCTTCCTGACAGAATTGATGTCCTGGCAGGCGGTCTATTATCTTTCCTCGGCCGTCATGGTGTTGCTGGCACTGACATTGCGCCGGGTTCTGCCGCAGAGGATTCCGCATCCAAAGCCGCGTTACAGGGATCTGCTGGCCTCCATGCACCGGCTGGTCCTGACACAGCCGATCCTGCGTCGCCGGGCCTTGTATCAGGCGGCGATGTTCGGGGTGTTCAGCCTGTTCTGGACGACAGTACCGCTTTATCTGAGCGGCCCGGCCTTTCGGTTGTCCCACGGCGAGATCGCCTTGTTCGCGCTCGCCGGAGCGGCCGGGGCCGTCGCAGCACCGATCGCCGGACGTATCGCGGACAAGGGATGGAGCAGGCCAGCCACGGCATTTGCCATGCTTCTCGCCTCGGTGAGCTTTCCGATGGTCTTTCTGGCTCCCGAAGGGTCTTCCTGGGCGCTTGGTTTGCTGGTCCTTGGTGCCGTGCTGATTGATTTCGGCGTTTCGGCGAATGTGATAATCGGACAGCGGGCAATCTTCACGCTCGGCGCGGATATCCGGGCCCGTCTGAACGGTCTCTATATGGCGACATTCTTCTTTGGCGGGGCGTTTGGATCGGCAGTAGGCGCCTGGGCTTACGCTGAAGCAGGTTGGTCAGCGGTTGTCTGGGGCGGTGCCATCGCTCCGCTTCTGGCACTGGCTTATTTTGCGACTGAGCACCCGGATCTGATGCGTGAAGCGGCACAGGAAGCCGCCTAGTTCCAGCGTTTCACAGCTATATGCATCGAAAGTGTACCTCGCCCGGCTCACAAAACCGGGTGAGGAAGCGTCCAGACAGTATCCTAACTACGAAAAGAAGGGGGTATTGTCATGAAAGCTTTCTCCATTGCTCTGGTGCTTGGCCTTGTGGGCGTGTGTTTTGCCGGAGCGTCGAATAAAGCCGTCGCGGCCTGTGTCGTCGGCCCGCATGCGGCAGGTCTCCCTGTCGAGCAGGAGGTCTGGCCCAGCCAAACCAGATACGGCGATCTGACAAATGCCTACAACGCCGGAACCTGCACGATAACAACAAGGCTTCATCAGAGCGGCACGCCGTGCCTGAATGGACGAACGAACAACCACATTCAGGTAACCACAGACCAATATACCTATCACGTCTTTGGTTATTATGAGGTGGTCAACGGAAACAGATACCGTTGCGCAACGCGTTAGAAGCCTTTCGCGCGCGCTGAAACGAGAAACGCCGCCTTGAAGGCGGCGTTTCTGTCTTTGGGAAGAGCCGGTCAAGCGTCCTGTTTGCGCTTGTCGTCAGACTCGTCAATGGCCGCCTGTGCCGCCGCGAGCCGTGCGATCGGCACCCGGTAGGGAGAGCAGGAGACGTAGGTCAGACCGACCTCATGGCAGAAGCGGACCGATTGCGGGTCGCCGCCATGCTCGCCGCAGATCCCCATCTTCAGGTCCGGACGGGTTTTCAGGCCTTTTTCGACACCCATGCGGACCAGGGCGCCGACGCCGTCCCGGTCAATGGTGATGAACGGGTCGGCAGGCAACAGGCCGCGCTGCAGGTATTCGTCGATGAAGCTGCCGGCATCGTCACGAGAGAAGCCGAACGTGGTCTGGGTCAGATCGTTGGTGCCAAAGCTGAAGAATTCGGCAGTCTCGGCGATCTCGTCTGCGACGATGCAGGCGCGCGGCAATTCGATCATGGTGCCGACCATATAGTCGAAATCTTCGCCGGTTTCCTCTTTCACCGCATCGGCGATGCGGCGGACGATAACGGCCTGATCGTCCATTTCAGCCTTGGTGCCGACCAGAGGGATCATCACTTCCGGAATGGCCTTGATGCCTTCCTTCTTCACCGCGACAACGGCTTCGAAGATAGCCCGGGCCTGCATCTCGCAGAGCTCCGGATAGGTCACCGCAAGACGGCAGCCGCGATGACCCAGCATCGGGTTGGCTTCGTCCAGCTCCGCTTTCCTGATCTGCAGGGCACGCAGCGAGACACCGGCGGCATCGGCCACGGCCTGCATTTCCTCGTCCGTGTGCGGCAGGAACTCGTTCAGCGGCGGATCAAGCAGGCGGATGGTCGCCGGCAAGCCGTTCATGATGCGGAACAGGGCCGTGAAATCATCGCGCTGATACGGCAGCAGCTTGGTAATGGCCGCGCGCCGTGCTTCCGGATCGCGGGCCAGGATCATCTCGCGCATGTGCACGATCCGCTCCGGATCGAAGAACATGTGCTCGGTCCGTGACAGGCCAATACCTTCGGCGCCGAAATCGACGGCGGTCTGGGCATCCAGCGGGGTTTCCGCATTGGCCCGGACACCGAGGGTACGGAACTCGTCCACCCAGCCCATCAGCTCACCGAAATCGCCGGTCAGCTCAGGCTTGATGGTGGCTACTTCGCCCTTCATCACCTCGCCGGTGGTGCCGTCCAGGGTGATGATGTCGCCTTCGGCGAACTCACGTCCTCCGGCCAGCATCACCTTGTTCTTGCCATCGACCTTGATCTCGCCCGCACCGGAAACGCAGGGCGTGCCCATGCCGCGTGCCACGACAGCCGCGTGGGAGGTCATGCCGCCGCGCGTGGTCAGGATGCCTTCGGCCACGTGCATGCCACCGATATCCTCGGGGCTGGTCTCGTTACGAACCAGGACGACTTTCTTGCCGGCCTTGACCCATTCTTCCGCTTCCTCGGCGGTGAACACGATCTGGCCGCTGGCGGCGCCGGGGGAGGCGGGCAGGCCACGGCCGACCACATCGCGCGTGGCACTCGGGTCCAGGGTCGGATGCAGCAGCTGGTCGAGCTGGGCCGGGTCGATACGGCGTACGGCTTCGCGCTTGTCGATAAGGCCTTCACGCACCAGGTCGCAGGCAATCTTCAGAGCGGCCGCGGCCGTGCGCTTGCCGTTCCGGGTCTGCAGGATCCAGAGCCGGTTCTGCTGAACCGTGAACTCCATGTCCTGCATGTCGCAATAATGGGCTTCCAGCTTGTTCCGGATCGCCACCAGTTCCTTGTAGACGTCCGGCTGGACCTCTTCCATGGAGGCGAGATCCCCGCCGCCTTCCTCGCGCTCGGCGATGGTGAGGGGCTGCGGCGTACGAATGCCGGCGACCACGTCCTCGCCCTGGGCGTTGACCAGGAATTCACCATAGAAGCGGTTGTCGCCGGTCGAGGGATTGCGGGAGAAGCAGACGCCGGTCGAGCAGTCGTCACCCATATTGCCGAACACCATGCTCTGCACGGAAACGGCGGTGCCCCAGGATTCGGGAATGTCATGCAGGCGGCGGTAGGTATTCGCACGCTGGTTCATCCAGGAGCCGAACACGGCGCTGATCGCACCCCAGAGCTGTTCCTTCGGGTCTTCCGGGAAATCCCGGCCCAGGACCTCTTTCACCCGCGCCTTGTATTCGGTGACGATGGTCTTCCAGTCGTCGGCCGTCATTTCCGTATCGAGGCTGTAATCCTTGAGCTCTTTATACTCTTCGAGGATTTCCTCGAAATTGTAATGCTCTACCTCCAGCACGACGTCGCTGTACATCTGGATGAAGCGGCGGAAGCTGTCATAGGCGAAACGCTCGTCGCTGGTTTCGCGGGCGAGGGCGGCGACGGTGGTGTCGTTCAGGCCGAGATTGAGGACTGTGTCCATCATTCCGGGCATGGACGCACGGGCACCGGAACGGACGGAAACCAGAAGCGGTTTTTCGGTGGAGCCGAAGCCGCGTCCGAGAATTTCTTCAACGGCTTTCAGACCGGCTTCCACCTGATCGGCTAGATCGCTCGGATAGGTCCGGCCGTTGGCGTAATAATGCGTGCAGACCTCGGTCGAGATCGTAAAGCCCGGGGGAACAGGCAGCCCGAGATTGGCCATCTCGGCCAAATTAGCGCCCTTGCCACCCAGCAGCTCCCGCAATTTGGCCGAACCGTCGGCCTTGCCTGCTCCGAAATTGTACACCCACTTAGCCAAGATCCGCTCTCCGAGTCATGGTTCCGGTGCCTCGCATCCAGGGCACCCGCGCCCGTGGTATCGGCACCGTTTGGTTGTTGCACCTGCGAAAAGGTCCAACGGGGTCGGATGGTGTTTACTCAAAGAAATGCGTCGTTGAAAGGAAAGAGTCGCGGTCCGGGGCGGAATTTGACTCTTTCGTGACGCGCTTTTTGTGAATCAGTGGGCCATCAGGACCGGTACGGTCAGATTCTCCAGAATATCGCGTGTGGTTCCGCCGAAAATATCCTCACGGATACGGGTCCGGCTATAGGCGCCCATGACCAGGATATCGGGGTCCGTCTTGCCGCAATGGGTCAGGATCGTATTTGCGATGCCGCCGCTATCCGGCAGGACAACCTGGCGGGCATCGATTCCATGGCGCCGGAGATGCCGGAGGATGTCATGGCCGCAATCGGGCGGGGTGTCTTTCGGGACCACGGTAACGATGTCGATCCGGCTTTTGGTCTCCAGAATCTGCATGGCGTCGGTCAGAGCGCGGGCGGCCGGGCGGCTGCCGTCCCAGGCGACAACGGCAAACTCATTGAAGGGTCGGTCTGCATATTTCTTCGGCACGACAATCACGGGCTTGCCGGAGAGCAGCACGATGTCTTCCGGGCGGATTTCCGCCTTCACTCCGTTTGACGCGGTGAATTGGCCGACCAGCAGGATGTCGAAATAACGTGCGCCTTTTGCCAGAACCCGGTTCGGCTCGCCCTGTTCGGCGATCCAGTCTCCCTTGCTGGTGTGGCCGAGGGCCGCCAGTTCCTCGCGGAACTGCGCCTTGATGCCGGAGACGCTGTCCTGCTCCGCCTTTTGCAAGGTTTCAAGGATGCTGTCCGGTATCCATTGGCGGGTCTGGTTATCCAGATTGAGTGGCGGATTTACATGCAATCCGGTGATGGAGGCACCGTATTTGGCAGCCATGCGGACCGCAAGACGGAGCGCAGCATGACTGTTAGCCGTGCCATTATAGGCAACGGCCAGATCCTTTATTGCCATTCATTCCTCCCATGGCCGCTTATTCTGCGGCTTCCACGCTTTCCCGCACGGCTTCGATCTTGGCCGCGCAGAATTTGAACTCCGGAATCTTTCCCATCGGGTCGAGCTGCGGATTGGTCAGCAGGTTGGCAGCGGCCTCCGCGAAACAGAACGGGATGAAAATCATGCCCTCCGGCACGTCCACATCCTGCCGGGCTTTCAGGACGACGGTGCCGCGCCGGGTCGTGACCTGGACATAGTCCCCGGCCAGCACGTCCATCCGTTTCATATCCCAGCGATTGAGACCGGCAATGGCTTCCGGCTCCAGGGCATCCAGCGTCGCGGAGCGCCGGGTCATGCTGCCCGTGTGCCAGTGCTCCAGCAGGCGTCCCGTGGTTAGGATCATCGGATAATCCGCATCCGGCAGTTCAGCCGGTGCCGTGACCTGGGCCGGGACGATCTTCGCCCGGCCGGACTCCGTCGGGAACCGGTCGCCGAAGATGATGTCGTTTCCGGGCTTGTCCGGTGCATTGCAGGGATAGGTAACCGCTTCCTCGCGTTCCAGCCGCTCCCAGGTGATGTTCTTCAGGGAGGGCATGATCTCCGTCATCTCGGTGAAGATGTCGGAGGGGTGCTTGTAGTCCCAGTCCAGCCCGATGCGCTGTGCCAGCTCCTGCACCAGCTCCCAGTCCTGCCGGGCCTGACCCGGGGCGGGAACCACGGGGCGGGCGATCTGCACCTGACGGTTGGTGTTGGTGAAGGTGCCCCATTTCTCCGCATGGGCGGAGGCGGGTAGCACCACGTCCGCATGCCAGGCGGTCTCGGTCAGGAAGATGTCCTGCACCACGAGATGTTCGAGATGGGCCAGTGCCGCGCGGGCGTGGTTCTGGTCCGGATCGGACATGGCCGGGTTTTCGCCGAGGATATACATGGACTTGATTTCGTCGCGCAGGATGGCGTCGATGATCTCGACCACGGTGAGTCCCTTGACCGGCGGCAGGTCCGTTTTCCAGAATTCCTCATAGGCAGAGCGGATACCGGGATCCTCGACGGACTTGTAGTCCGGGAAGACCATCGGGATCATGCCGGCGTCGGAAGCGCCCTGCACATTGTTCTGACCGCGCAGCGGGTGCAGGCCAGCGCCCTTCCGGCCGATCTGGCCGGTGGTCAGGGCCAGCGCGATCAGGCAGCGGGCATTGTCCGTGCCATGGATATGCTGGGAGACACCCATGCCCCAGAAGATCAGCGAGGCGGTGGATGTGGCGTAGAGCCGGGCGACGGAGCGGATGGTCTCGGCGGGAATACCGCAGATCTCTTCCATCTTCTCCGGAGCGAAATCCTTGATGCTGGACTTCAGCGCCTCGAATCCCTCGGTATTCGCGGCGACATACTGAACGTCGTAGAGATTTTCCTCGACGATGGTGTGCAGCATGCCGTTCAGCAGGGCGACGTCGGAGCCGGGCTTGAACTGCAGAACCTTCGTTGCATGGCGGGCGAGACCGTTATTCTGGCCGCGCGGATCCATGATGATCAGCTCCTTGCCCTTCTTGGCAGCGGCTTTCAGGAACGTCGCCGCGACCGGATGGTTCTCCGCCGGGCGGGCACCGATCACGATGATGCAGTCGCTGTCCTCGGCGGCGGTGAAGGGAGCCGTCACGGCGCCGGAATTCAGTCCCTCCATCAGGGCGGCGACCGAGGAAGCGTGGCAGAGCCGGGTGCAGTGATCGACATTGTTGGTGCCGAAACCCTGCCGGATCAGTTTCTGGAAGACATAGGCTTCCTCGTTCGAGCATTTCGCCGAGCCGAAACCGGCAAGCGCATCGCCGCCATCGCGGTCGATCACCTTTTTCAGGCCGGAGGCCGCGCGTTCCAGGGCCTCTTCCCAGGTCGCCTCGCGGAAATATTTCGAGACATCGCCGCGATCGATTTCCATGTCGCCGGCTTTCGGCGCGTCATCGCGCCGGATCAGCGGCACGGTCAGCCGGTCGGGATGATGGATGTAATCGAAGCCGAAGCGGCCTTTGACACAAAGACGGTTGTTGTTGGCCGGGCCGTCCCGTCCGTCGATGTGCAGGATCTTGTCGTCCTTCACATGCACCCGGGTCTGGCAGCCGACACCGCAATAGGGGCAGAGCGTATCGACCACGCGATCGGCGTATTCCGTCCGGCTTCCGGCTTTATCGAGCAGGTTGGCTTCCATCAGCGCGCCGGTCGGGCAGGCCTGAACGCATTCACCGCAGGCAACGCAGGTGGACTCCCCCATGCCTTCGTCGAAATCGAACACTACCTTCGAGCCATGCCCGCGATAAGCCATGCCGATAACATCATTCACCTGGACTTCACGGCAGGCCCGGACGCAGAGATTGCAATTGATGCAGGCATCCAGATTGACCGTGATGGCGGAGTGGCTGATATCCGCTTTCGGTCTTTCGCTTCCGGGGAAGCGGCTGCCGTCCCCGATCTCCATCTGGTCGACCCAGTTCCAGAATTTGGAGTCCGGATCGTGGCTGGTCTCGCGTTCCGGCTGATCGGCGATCAGCAGCTCGAAGACCATGTCGCGGGATTTCTTCGCTCGCTCGCTCGCCGTTTGCACTTTCATGCCCGGCGTCGGGGTGCGGACGCAGGAGGCGGTGAGGGTGCGTTCACCCTCTACCTCGACCATGCAGGCCCGGCAGTTACCGTCGGCCCGATAGTCTTTCTCCGGCTGCCAGCACAGGTGCGGGATCTCGGTGCCGAGGCGGTCCGCCACCTGCCAGATGGTTTCGCCGGACAGTGCTTCGACGGTTTCTCCGTTCAACTCGAAAGAGATGCGATCGCTCATTTCAGGTCTCCCGGGAAATATTTCATCACTGATCGGATCGGGTTGGGCGCTGCCTGGCCAAGCCCGCAGATGGAGGCGTCGGCCATGACCGCGCTGAGTTCTTCAAGAAGGCCTGTGTCCCAACTCGGTTGCTGCATCAGCTTGACGGCCTTCTCGGTGCCGTTACGGCAGGGCGTGCATTGGCCGCAGCTCTCGTCCTCGAAAAACTTGAGAAGGTTAAGGGCGACGTCCTTCATGTCATCCTTGTCGGACAGAATGACAACGGCATGGGAGCCGACGAAGGAGCCGTGCTGCTCAAGCTGGCCGAAATCGAGCGGGATGTCCGCCATGTCTTTCGGCAGGATTCCGCCGGAGGGGCCGCCAGGCAGATAGCCCTTGAAGCTGTGCCCATCAGCCATGCCGCCGGAATGATCCTCGATCAGCTCGCGCGCGGTGGTGCCGGCCGGGACCAGCTTCACGCCCGGGTTCTTCACCCGGCCGGA